>NZ_JAUBRI010000048.1:0-61743 GCF_036701795.1 Microcoleus sp. N9_A1 | reverse complement strand
ATACCTCTCGAATGTCTATGATCGGGAACAGATTTAATTGCTTCAATTAAATTCATGGTTAATTCATTTCACCCTGGATAGTCTACCCGGACAGGGCAGACTTGATTACCTCTTCTATTCTACATTCCCCCCTGACAATTAATCCACCCTGCCTTTTTTAGGGGGGCTAGGGGGGATCGAGCTTAACTAAACCGTATTGATTCAAAGTCCTGTTGGTGCGATCGGCTCAATATTTGGGTCAAATCCCCCGACTTGATTTGTGCGAATTATCCACAAAAATGCTCCCTGTTTTAATAAAACTTTGGCGATTTCATCTTGGGTGCGTCTGGGCAACATTGTTCGGTAACTAATAGCAGCTTTTATCAAGTTCGCTATACCTGCAAAAAAGCTTTTTTTCAGTTCAGAATCAATCCCCGCCAATCTGGAATTTTTGCGCCAATCTGGACGAACAATACCGAGGGGAATTAATACTTTTTCTAAACTCTCTCCTAATGCTACTAGCTGGTGAAACCTTTGGGTTTGTGCGGCGGCGGGATTTGTTTTCAGCCAGTCTTGAATCTGAGGATTTGACTCGATTTCGGAAGTGATTTTTTTAATTGTCGCGTAAATTGCCTGACTTGAATCTTGGACGCAAGAAGTTGCTGGCGTGACTAAACTTGCGCCGGTGCCGTCTCCGCTGCGGTAGCGGGCCATCATGATATCTAGTTGCTGGTTTAATTCGGTTAAAGGCGACAAGGTGATGCCGCCAAAATCGTAGTCGCAACACACGCAGTCTAATTTACAGATGATATCGCAAACCGGGCGATCGCCCAACCAGCCGCGCTGCAAGTCTCCCATGTAGCTTTGCCATTTGCTGGAACCGGCGACAATTCCGTCGGGATTGTGGGCGTAAACTTGTTTGTATTCTATGTCAAAACGCAGTTCGCTGGTAAAGCGATCGCGCACTACTTTTGCTACTCCGAAAGCAAAATGTCCGGTGACAATTCCCAGCGGTGGCCGTTCGCCTTTTTTGCCACCTATACCCCCGAAACTGTGAATCACTATCCCGATATCTCCTTCTTGCCAAGGAGAGATGGAATCGTTTTCTGTAGCATCATTTGGGGTTAACAATACTCTTTTTGCTTGCCCTTTTTGGGCGGGTGTATTTTCCCAATTTTTGCTGTTTAAATAAGCGAGAGATTTTTTCAGTCCTAAATGTGTTTCATCTGGTGTTAATTGGGCAATTTTACGGGGTTCGATTGCCTCTACTACAAATATACTGTCTTCGTCTCTTTCGCCGTAAATATACCAGCCGTCTGGATTTAATGGCGATTGTTCGATCAGGTGATTGGTAGACCTCGCTACGCCATTTTTGTCTGGCTGTACTTGTGGAATCCGAATGATTTCGGCTGCGCCGTCAAATTGTTGAGATGTTTTGTTGAAATGCCGGACAATAAATTTGTCGCTGTCGGGTTCTTTTCGCTGTAAAATTGAGACTAAGGCGCAGAAACGTCCGATAATTTGTACTGGTTCGCGATCGATCGTGAGTTCCTGGCGATCGCTGCTGCTATAATGAATCGCAATCACGGGCCTGCGTAGCATCACAGTCACACTGTCTTCGAGTCTGCTGCCTGCTAGAGTTTCTAAAGGGCCGACATTTCGCCAGCCGTTCAATCTATCTGGATGGATGTTGCCAGATTTTTGACTTTTTTTTGTTTCTTGTGTGAAGTTTATATCTTGACTGACTGCGTGGACAAAAAACTGTACTTCGCGATTTGTACTCCACTTCAAAAATGCTGTTTTGCCAATGAAAGTTTTATATTTTTTGGGGGCATTTATTACTTCAAAAAACACTGAACCGTAGGGCTGGCGCTGTTCGTTTGAGGGCAAAATTAAGCGCCCGTGCCAAAGGGCTATCGGCTTGTATAGATAGGCAACCGCTGCTGAATTTTCGCAGATTATATCGGGTTCAAGCGCTTTTGAAATATCGCTTTTGCCTCCAAAAATAGTAGCAGTTAACTTGCCGTCACTTTCTACGAAGCGGGGTTCTAAAAAAACCTTTTCAGGTGGTGAAATATTAGCGGTTAAATGACCAGTGTTTCTTGTGAACAAGCGTCTCAAAAAAAGACTGTTGTTTTCCAATTTTGCCTGCAACCAATTGAGAAAAATGCGAATAAAAATAAACGCTGTTAAACCCAAAACAACAGCTAAAATAATCAGCCCCAGGGTCAAAATGAATTGGTTGAAAGACTGACCTGACACTAAAAAAATTGTTGGCCCGATCAAAGAAAATGCCGCCATAATATCTAAAAACGAGTTTTAGGTTCGATCCAGTCTGTGCTGGCTTGACTGCCGAAAACTAGGGGTTTGTCCTCGGTGACAGGTACCGTTTGCCCTGTCATATCCACTGCACACAGAGGCCAAGATCGATCGCCCAAATTGCCTGCGCGGAACAGAACTTTTCCGGGACAAACTTGACTCCAACCCAACAATACAGCATGAGTGTAAAGACTGCGAGCGGGAGCAACGGTATAAGTGTAATTATCATTTTTGTCCCAAATGACACCGTAGTCGGACATATCCGAAGAGTTGAAAAGTGCTTCAAATTCGCGGGCGAGAATGCGGGAACCGTCTTGATTCCAAGAAACAGGCACTAAAATGGCGATCGTCCCGGACATATCTGTATCATCGCTAGCATACATCCCGCTTTCCGCCAGTGGCGAAGCAGCCGCCACTGTTTGCAGTTCGCCGGTTTTGAGATTTTCGACAAACATGACGCTGCTAACCCGACACCGGGCAAATTCCGGCTGTACTTGCAACTCAATTCGACTGTAAGCTGCGTATTGGCCGTTAGTTGAAACTAGGGAAGGGCTGCGATAGTAGCGCAGCCCTGTGCCGACGCTGGAGCTCACTTTAGCATGAGTGGCACTAATCCATTCCCAAGGAACGGGATAAGGGCTATTTAAAGGGTCGGTCATCGGTTTTTTCCCCAAAAGTTCTACCACATTATCTAACAGATTCAGGCTTACACGCAGGGGACTAGAAACCCGGTTTCTTCCTCGATGCTTCGCCGCCCAACCCCAGATTTGTAGAAACCGGGTTTCTTTTTTAGATTTTAGATTAGAGGACAAATCTCAAATCTAAAATCTCAAATTTCAAATCGACAGACAAAGGTGGCAAGGTCTGCTAACTTAATTTAGTTGGTAACAGAACTTAACTCAAGTCCTATGAAAATCCAATAGGTAAGATAGTATCGAAATTAATCTGGTATGTGTACCGAGAGGGAGGAAAAATGCCGCCATCTTTTAACCAAAAACCTTCAATCCCCCCGACTCGCGTCTCCAAGTCGCGGGGAAAAGGTTTGCTTGTACTGTCGCTGATTTTTCGACTGCTGCTGCTGGGGGTGGGCAGCGGTTTTGCGTGGGTTTTGGGGATGGCGATCGCTCAATTTTATCCGTCAGGCGCGACGGAAATGCCGCTGGCAGAGAGATTGCTGCGTGTAACTCAAAATTTGACCTCCAGCCCGAAACGCGCCCCAGCAACGCCAATTCCGGCGCTCCCGCCACCAACGGCTACACCGACTCCCCAGTCAAAAGTCAGTCCTGCCCAGAGAGAGAAATTGCAGTCGGATTTGAGACAGTTGCAGGGCGAACTCAACGCGCTAATTGGTCGCACGGCGGCTTTGGAGAGTCAGTTGGGCAGCAGCCGCCCGACGGAAAGTTTGGAAAAGCGGTTGCAGTTGATGTCGCGGGAATTGGCGACGCCGGAAACGGTGGCAAGTCTTGCCCCTGCTTTACCGGCGATCGGCAGCAGCCCGAGTCTGAACCCTGAAACGGTAAATACTGCCCCACAGAATGCCAATAATCCGGTGTTTGGGGGGGATGGGCTGATGGTAACTCTGCCCAGCGATGTTTTGTTTGATACTGGCAGCATTTCTTTGCGCGCGGGAACAAGTGCGATTTTGGACAATTTGGTGGCGGAGTTGGGCAATCACGAGGGGGCAACTGTGCGGGTTGCGGGGCACACTGATGACGCGGGGGAAGCGGCGGATAATCGCAATGTGTCGTTTGCCCGGGCTCAGGCGGTGGTGCAGTATTTGTCTGGTGTACTCGGTCAGAAGTATCATTGGGTGGCGATCGGCTATGGGGAAAGTAGCCCTTCGGTGGATAATAGTTCTGATACTAATCGGCAGCGCAACCGCCGCATTGAAGTGGCAATTAGTCCTTAGTTTTTAGTCATCAGTCATTAGTTATTAGTCAGCGGACTTGTAGATATTGTTGCAGTGTCAATGGTAGCGATCGAATAATTGGAGTCATATCACATCCGGTTGAACCGGAATGATTTAACCGCAGAGGACACAGAGCACACAGAGGAAGAGAAGAGAGAGATGAATAATTCCGATGCCACCAACGGATTTGATATCAAACGGCTTCTGGGATGTTAAAATTGCTGTTGTGAATTTAATATTAAACCTGGTAACTACGGAATTATACCCAAGTACGAGCGGAAATGCGATCGGTCACGTAAGCGCTGAACTCCGAAAATTATTATTCCGATGCCAACAGAAACGATATAAATTTTATGTTTCAATTCCCTACTCCCCCTCTCCCTTACTCCCCTTCTCCTCTTCTCCCCTGCTGTCACGCCGAAGGTGTAAGAGGTGGCAAGTCAGAATTATTTTTAGCCTGATCTATTGCCTCTCTATGTTCGCTCCTAAGTTTGGGTTTTAAATACAAGTTTTCAATCAAAGCTGCCACTCCCGCAAACCAAGGTGGCACAATTACAGCTCCAATAATTCCTAATACTTGAACGCCTCCCAATACAGAAAGCAATTGATATAAAGGATGCACACCAACCGATGAACCAACCAGCAAAGGATCGAGGACGTAAGTTTCTAAATTCTGGATGATTACAAATAACAGTAATACCCACAAAAGTACCCAGCCACCTTTAGCTAATGCTACGATTAATGCTGGTACTGCACCCAAAACTGGGCCGATGAAGGGAATCAGGTTGGTAACGCCTGCGATCGCACCTAAGCCTAAAGCAAACTCCGGCATTCCCAAAACGCTCAAACCTGTGGTAATAAATATCCCTAAAATTCCCGAAACTAACACCCGTCCCCGAATATAACTCCCCATTCTTTGACCGATGGGAGTTGCTTGGGCGGCTAATCTTTCATCCCAAGGTTTCGGGAAAAACTGCACCAAACTTTTAATTAATGTGTTGCTATCGGCTACCATGTAACCGGAAATAAATAATGCTAAAACTAAACTGAAGACCCCGCCTAGAATGCCTCTCGTTAAACTGTACGATCGCAAAACCAGTTGTTGACTCGATCGAATCAGCCAATTAGTCAGCGATTGAGTGTCTACCAACTGACCTACCAAGGTTGGGGCATCGTCGGTTAGGCGACTCAATACATTAGTTGCCACTGTTCGCAAACTTTCGACATACAGTGGTAACTGCCGCAGCAGTAACTCTATTTGTTCGATGACCGTGGGCCCGATTAACACTACCGTCCCGCTAAATCCGCCGATGAGAGTTAAATAAACCATAATCACCGCCAGCCAGCGGGGAACCCGCATGGTTTCGGCCCAATTCACGATCGGGACGATGGAAGCGGCCAGCACGACTGATATCATCAGAATTACTAGCAGGCTGCGTAATTGCCACAGCAGCACTAGCAGCAAGGACGATGCTACAATGAGCAGCAAGTTTGGTATAGAAATGGTAATCCGCTGTTCTGACATGATTAAATAATAAAGGTTTGTAGTTGCGATCGCACGATCGAAGAATGACCAGTTTATTTATCCCGTAGTCTAAGAGGGCGGGTTTATCTATCTCTTGATTTACCCAAATATTTATGGTAAAACCCGCCCCTACTTATATTATAATAAAATTTAAGATTTGCACAAAAAATTGAACTATTCAAAATTTTCTATGGAACCGCAATATTCAACCCAAGATTTGTCCACCCTTTCGTCTATAAAGTCAGCAACGCTGTTTTACGAATGGCAAAATTATCGCTGTGCTTATGATGTTTATAACCCAACTACTGCGACAGAAGATAGCATCCCTTTGTTATTGATTCATCCGATTGGAGTTGGATTGTCAAGAATCTTTTGGCATAGATTTTGTGAGAGTTGGTACAAAGCAGGGAACACTAATCCGATTTACAATCCCGACCTTTTGGGCTGCGGAGATTGCGAAATGCCTGCTGTGGCTTGCTATCCAGACGATTGGGCGGCCCAGTTGCAGTTTTTCTTGGAGACTGTAGTGAAAAAACCTGCGATCGTCCTCGTGCAAGGTGCTTTACTGTCAGTAGGCTTGGCTTTAGCAAAAATGCAGCAGGAAAGCGGCTCAAATTTAATTCGTGGCTTAGTTCTCGCAGGGCCTCCAGCTTGGGCGGTGATGAACAAACATTCGACAGAGAGACAGCAAAGAATCGTTTGGAATTTGTTAGATTCTCCCTTGGGAAACGCTTTTTACCGCTACGCCAGACGCGCTGAGTTTTTGCGTTCTTTTTCCATCAAACAACTGTTTGGCGATGCGGCAAAAGTTGACAGCGAATGGTTGGATGCTTTGCAGGCTGGGGCGGCGAATCCTGACAGTCGGCACGCGGTTTTCTCGTTTTTAGCGGGGTTTTGGCGCCAGGATTATAGCAGTACGATTCAAAAGTTCGATCGCCCCGTACTCGTTGTCATGGGAGAAAAAGCCTCAAGCATCAGTCAATCGGGTAAAGAAGAAAAACCAGAGGAAAGATTAGCGCAATATTTGGCTAACTTTCCCAACGCAGAGGGTTTGTTAATGCCGGGGCGCAACGTTTTACCCTACGAATCAACCCCAGAATTTGTCGGCGCGGTTGCCGAATTTGCAAATAAGTTAAAAAACAACTAAAATCCGCACACATCCGCGTTAATCCGCGTGCATCTGCGGTTGCAAACTCTAAATTTTAACCGCGATGCCAAATAGTTGTACCATCCTTTTGGTCAATCAAAGTAATTCCCTTATCCTTAAGTTGATTGCGAATTCGATCGCCCTCAGCAAAATCCCTAGCTTTCCGGGCATCTTTCCGCTGCTGAATCATCACTTCAATCTCCACATCGCTCAAACCGCCAACCGCATCATTGCTGTCAGCTTCCGGCTGAACTTCCAACCCCAAAACCCCCGCCAAACTAACCAAAGTCAGCCAATGAAGCTGCAACAATTCCGCCGGAGTTTCAGTTTTGCCTTGATGTACCAAAATATTGCTTTCCTTACCCAATTCCTTAGCCAATTCAAACAAAACAGCCAAAGCAGCCGGAGTATTGAAATCATTGTCCATCGCTGCTTGGAATTCCTGCACAGCATCGGTATCTTGTCCGGTTTTCTCAACATCCCAATTCAGTTTATCGGCATATCGGAGTCCAAAAAGCAAGCCTTCGTTGATCGTATTCCAGCCATTTCGAGCGCTAGCGATCGCCTCTTCGGTAAAATCAATTTGACTGCGGTACTGCGCCATGAATACAAACAGCCTCACCGCCATCGGTTCCAGCGCTTTTGACTTCTGGCTTCCTTCCAAAGCTGTATCGCCCGACCAATTCCCATCCAACAAATCGCGAATTGTAATAAAATTGTGCAAAGATTTCGACATCTTTCTGCCATTGACAGTCACAAAAGCATTGTGCATCCAATAATTAGCAAGTGACTTGCCAGTCGCGGCTTCAGATTGAGCAATTTCGTTTTCGTGGTGCGGAAAAGTTAAATCGGAACCGCCGCAGTGAATGTCAATAGTTTCGCCCAAGCAATCGCGCACCATCGCCGAACATTCGATGTGCCATCCGGGGCGACCTTTTCCCCAAGATGAATCCCAAGCAGGTTCTCCCGGTTTAGCGCTTTTCCACAGGGCAAAATCAGACGAATCTTGCTTTTTCTGAGCTTCTATTTCTGTGGTTTCTAATCTACCGCTAGCCCCAGCCTGCATTTCTTCCAACTTGCGGCCCGAAAGTTTTCCGTAATCGGCAAACTGCCTAACGTTGTAGTAAACATCGCCGCCGGAGGCATAGGCATAACCTTTATTTTCTAATTCGTGAATCAGCCGTTTAATGCCGTCCATTGTATGCGTGGCGCGGGGATATTCATCGGCCCTGAGAATATTCAGCTTGTCCATATCTGCAAAATATTCCTCGATGAAGCGTTCCGCCACGGCTTCCATTGTGGAATTGGTTTCGCGGGCGCGGTTGAGAATTTTGTCGTCAATATCTGTAAAATTCTGCACGTAGCGCACATCGTATCCCCGCCACATCAGATAACGCCGCACCATGTCCCAAACAATGTAAGCGCGGGCGTGGCCGACATGGCAGTAATCGTATACCGTAACGCCACAGCAATACATCCGCACTTTTGGGGGTTCGAGGGGTTCAAAAGGTGATTCGCGACGGGTTAAGCTGTTGTAAAGCGTTAGGGGCATGGGATTTGAGATTTGGGATTGACGTACTGCTCTAATTTATTATATTGCTGTTGGTGAATCTTTCGGTGTCACTACCAAACATCTGTTAAATCTAAGACAAATCCTGGTAACACATCTTCCCCTGACAAAGTGCTGGGATTATCTAATATTTCCACATCCTGATTTTGTCTGTATATTTCGACTTTCTTATTTTTGCGATCGATTAACCATCCCAAACTTGCTCCATTTGCCATGTATTCCTGCATTTTTTCCCGCAATGGTTCCAGGTTGTCAGACTTAGAGCGCAATTCTACTACAAAGTCTGGACAAAGGGGAGCGAAGCCTTCTTGTTGTTTGGGTGTGAGAGTTTGCCACCGTTCTAATTTAACCCAGGAAGCATCAGGGGAGCGATCGGCCCCATTGGGCAGTTGAAAACCAGTAGAAGAATCAAATACTACTCCTAGCTTGGTTTGGCGATTCCACTGCCAGAGTTGTCCTGACACATCTTGGTTGCGTTTGCCTGTATCGCTTCCTGTGGGGGGCATAACAATTAATTCTCCTGTAGCTGTTCTCTCTAGTCTTAACTCACGGTTGACGGCAGCAATTTGCTGGAACTGTTCGTGAGTTACTTTGAAGGTTTGGGGAATGGTAATGGTAGTTTTGAGCATATTGTGCGGCCTCGCGATCGGCTATCACCTATTCTATTGTGTCACAAAAGCTTGCAAGGTTATATCGGCTTTTTAAAATAACCTTGTACTAATTATACAAAGCTTTGCTATTCCTTCATGATAAAATTATGAAATATTGCGTAGCTGAAATATGTACGAGAAAAGATCGTAAATAACATACCTCAACTACTTCCAGGAGAAGGCGCTGTCGGACGCTACGATCGGTTGCTGCAAACTGGACGTAGAGGCGATAATCTAACACCGCACCACATTCCTTCTAATGCGTTTATGGCTGCAAAAGTTCCTGGCTACACCAAAGGCATGGGTATTGCTATGATGATGGAACACCCTTTGCCTGGTCAGGGAGGTCGTCATCGCCAAACTATCTCCTCTGGACAATCCCCCAATCTCAGTGTTTCCCCAAGAAATGTACTGGCTAGAGAGATTAGGGATGCACGATCGATTTATCGCCGTCAGGGACTTTATAGCCCAGAGATTAGACGCAGCTTACAGGAAGTTATCCGGTTAAATAAGTTAGCTTGGTCGAGAATTTTTGACAAGGAAGGTAATAGCTGATGAAAAAAAATATCTGGATTAGCATTTTAGAAACAAATAAATTGATGCGATCGCCTGATGAAGTTATAGCTTTTGAAAATGCTTTAGCCTCACTTGCCGATCGTCCTCAAGATGAAGATTTGCCAGATTTACATCTGATTTTAGACGATCGCTGCGAACAACCAGAAGTCATGTTTGGTTTGATTCATTTTCTAGAATCTTTTGATGTGTCAGCACAGATTCAAGCGTTTGTTACAGTTGTACCGCAATTAATGCTCGTTGCTTCGGAATGGACGAGAATCCTCCACGGCCGCATTTTAAATGATGATGATGCTTGTGGTTTGTATCGAGATATTTTGCATTCATTGAACTCCCAAGAACCTAATTTTGTTCGTCAATTGCTGGAAGAAAGTGCTAGTTATCATTTAAACAAGCGGGAGCCAAAATTAGAGTTAGCTAGGTAAGGACGTTTTTAGGCAACAGCAAAATCTGTCAAAGGGTGATCGCGCACGCTTAACAGTTATTTACAGTTTGTAGGGGGAGTTGACAGTGAAATATAAAGAAAACAATAGTTTCAAAACAGGAGTCAAATGGCTACTGTGGTCGAGTTTTCTCACTCTAGGCATCGGCGGCGGCTTATTTGCCTATGGGTTATATCAAAATCGACCTCCCGAACCCATAGGAGTGCGCTTGATACCCGTCAAACTTGGCGATATTGAAGATACGCTTAATGAAAGCGGCACTATTGAATTGGCTGGTCAACAAACTCTTAAATCTCCCGTTGATGCTACTGTTGATGAAGTGTTAGTAAAAATCGGGCAAAATATCACATCGGGTCAGAACTTAATCACTCTTCGTAATCCCGAAAAACAAACAATTCTTAGCAAGCAAGAGTTGGAGATTCAAAAAGAAAAACTCACTCTAGAAAGCTTACGCCAAAAACTTGTCGCAGCCCAGGAAACGCTCAGTATCGCCCAAGGGAGACTTCAAAATTATAAATCCGGGCCAAATAACGAATTATTAGAAATTAAAAAACAGGAAATTGCCTTAGCAAATAATCGCAAAAAAGTTGTTGACGCTGAGGTGGTTTTGGCTGCTGCTGAGCGGAAACTTACCGAGCAAAAAGCATTATTTGAAAGAGGTTATATTTCGGCAGATGACGTGCGCTCCCAAGAAGACGAAGTTCGCAAAGCTAAAGTCAGTTTACGAGAGGCACAGTCTCGAATCAACACCGATTTGCTCGACCTCAAAAGTCGGCAAATTCAGCGACAAGATAAAGAGCAAGGACTTCAGGAACAAGTGATCGCTGCTCAGTCAGGAGTGCGACAAGCTCAGTTAGAGGTTGCTAGAAGTAGCCCCGCTCTCCAAAGCTCTCTGCTTGAGTACCGAAAAAAAGAACAGGAACTAAAAAACAATATGGTGACTGCATCTATTGATGGCAAGGTACTTAATATTCAAGTTAAAAATGGCGACGGAGTGCCGCAGGGAACAGAGCTTTTGACATTAGGCGACCCTTCACAAGAACTGGTAAAACTACAGCTTTCTACGCTCAATGCTGCTAAAGTTAGACCCAAGCAGTTCGTCCGTATCAGCATTATTGGCCCCAATTCTAAGCAGTTTTCAGGAAGAGTAGAAAGCTTGTATATTCTTGCTAAAAGTGGTGATAGTAAAGGAAATGACGGCTCTAATCAAGGCAGTCAACCAACGGTTCCTGCAACAGTAAGACTCGATGCTCCAACCCGGACTTTGATTCCAGGGAGTCAAGTGAATGTGGAGATAATTTTGCAGCAGCGCCAGAAGGTAGTAGTTTTGAATACGGAGGCAATTGTGCGATCGGAGTCTAAGCCTTTTGTGTGGATTCGTGACAGTCAAGGTAAAGCTCAGAAACGGTCAGTTACACTAGGTTTAGAAGGGTTAACTCAGGTAGAAGTAACTTCGGGTTTGCTGCCAGGTGACAGTGTTGTGATACCCCCTCCTGAACCTTCCTTAAAGCCAGGAACTCCTATTCAGGAAGAAAAAACAACTAAAAAGAAAGAAAAAACAGAGGGTGATGATCTGGAATAAAAATTAAAGAGTAGGATCAAATTAGCTAATTTTATTAATGTACGAAATGTTGATTTTTGATTTTTAATTACTTATGAGCCTTTCTCCTTTAGACCTCCTCCGCCTTACTTGCATTTCCCTAAGTGGCAATCTTTTGCGATCTGTCCTAACTACCGTTGGAGTTTTTATGGGTGTAGCTGCGGTCAGCGCAACGCTGCAAGTTGGCAACATTAGCCGCGCCGTGATTGCCAAGCAATTAGCTGAGAGAGAAGCCCCTCAAGTGCGAATCTTTATGTGGGGTGACACAAGCTTGAAATTAGAAGATATGGAATTTTTGCGGCAAAGGCTGAAAGGAATTCGGGCGATTAGCGCCGAAAATTGGTTTGGATTTAATGACAATAAAGTTATATTTCAGGCGCAAACAGCGGAACCTAATATGGTCGCGGTTTCTCAAGATAATTTATTGACATCGGGGCGGCGATTAATGACGGGGCGTTTTTTTTCCCGTAGTGATTTTGCTGACTATCGACCCGTAGTAGTAATCGATGAATGGCTGGGATCGCTACTTTTTACAGGTGACATGGAACCTGTAGGTCAGCGCATTTATGTTGACCGCAGACCTTATATTGTGATCGGCGTGATGGAGAGTAAGCAAGATTCTTCGGAAAAACCAACAGGTGAAATGTTGGTGTCGATGTCGGTTTACAAGGCTATAACAGGGAGCCAGAGAATTAACTCAATTTCGGTGCGCCCTTACAATCTCAAAGATATTAAAGGGATGGAAAAGCAGGCCAAAAAGGTTTTGAAGCAGCGCTTTCCCCAGGCAGAGGTTTATGTTAGCAACAATGTTAAGAAAATTTTGGAGCAGCAGGAAACTCTGGAGCTCTCTTCGCGGGGACTATTGGCGGTGGGGGTAATTTCGCTGCTGGTGGGAGGTATTGGTATTGCTAATATTACGATCGCGGCGGTGATGGAACGTACCCCCGAAATTGGTTTGAGACGTGCGATCGGGGCTACTCAGAGAGATATAATGTTGCAGTTTATTCTAGAAGCAGTAATTCTGAGTTTAGCGGGGGGAATTGCTGCTATTGTGACGGTACACGGGTTAACGGTGGTGGTAGCGGATGTTTTTAAGTTGCCTTATAAATTTGACAGCAACACAGCAGCTTTGGCTCTAGGAGCGGCATTAGCGGTGGGTGTAGGAGCTGGATTTTTCCCGGCTCTGCGAGCTAGTCAACTCGATCCTGTTAAGGCGCTGCGTCAAGGGTAGTCATCCCGTAGGAAATCGCCATAGAATTACTTGCAGAAATCACTGGAGTTAGCATGACTGAGCAACCGCACGAAGATTATCTCCCAAATAGCGATTCCCCTGCTCGCTACGAGATTCCTTGGATATTTCGTTTTAGCCTAGTTATGGTTGCAAGCTGTGGGCTATTGGCGATATTTGCTGTAGCTTTTAAGTCTAGTTCAACAGTCAAAACTGATGTTAGCTCTAAATCGGCGATCGCGCGCAAAATTTTGCCAGTTCCCACTGAAAAATATCTCCCACACATCCAAAATCTACCGCAAAATCAGGCGCTCATTAAACCCCCAAATCAGAGAGAAACGCTAACTACAAACCAGAGAATAGTTATTCCTCAATTCCCCGACGAAAATCCAACAAGTAAAATCAAACACTCACCCATTCCCCATTCCCAATCCCCAATTCCCAATTCCCAAGTATTAACAACTTCTACTCAAAAAAAAACTGGTCAACCAGAATCAATAGTAATTTCTGAAGCTCCACCAAATCCAGAAATAACAGCAGAACCAATACCTGAAAATACCCAAAATCCAACTATTCAACAGCAATCTATAGCGGATGAATTAGGGGTTGAACTGACACTACCAGAAGTTGTGTTTTTAGGCTTAGAAAACAACAGAGATATCAAAAATAAATACCTAGAACGCATCGCCCAAAAACAAGATTTAGCCGTAGCAGAAGGCTTATTTGTCCCTAGTTTTACACCGAAACTGTCCGTGTCATCAATTCGTTGGAGGAATGGGGGAAGAGTCGCCACTACTGGCGAAGTCGATTTATCTGCCCAGGTGAGTGTCAAAATTCCCACAGGAGGAAATATAAGTTTTGTTTGGAGTAGTAAACAAGGACAAGATGCGAATGGTTTTGGCATTAATAGTGAAGGTTCTTTAAGTCAAAATCTAACGTTAAATTTTACCCAACCTCTGTTAAGGGGAGCTGGAGTTGCTGTCAATCGAGCACCAATTGAGATTGCTCGCCTGAGTGAAAAAAGAAATATTCTTAGTTTGAAATCGAGGCTAATTGAGACAATTACTGAAGTGATTTTAACCTATAGAGAGTTGATTAAGGCTCAGGAACAAGTTAAAATTTCACAAAGTTCTCTGGAAATTGCCCGTCAAGAATTGCAGACTAATCAGGTTTTGATTGAGGCAGGAAGGCTAGCAAAAGTTGATATTTTTACAATTGAAAAAGCTGTGGCAGATCGGGAAGTGACAGTATTAGCTAGTGAGGAGCAACTGAAGAAGGCAAGATTAGCACTGCTGCAAGTTATAGACCTCGATCGCAATCTTAATATAATAGCAAGAGAAGATGCGGCTGTACAGACTAACCCTCTGGATTTCGATAATATTTTACCATTAGCTCTGTCAAATAGTCCTGATTATTTACAAGTACAGCTCGACCGGGAAATCGCTAAATATAACTTGTTCGTAGCGGACAATAATCGAAAATGGAAATTGGATGTAAATGCAAGTATTAATAATAATAATAATAATGCTACTAATCTTTCAGACAGCAGCTCGGATTTGAGAGCGGGACTGGTTTTGACTCGCGAATTTGGAAATAGAGGAATTGAGCGAGATTTTCAGAATAGTCGTGTTAAGCTATTACAAGCTGAGAATATGTTAAAGGAGTCCAATCAAAAGCTAGAATTTGAGGTCAGAAATGCAATGAGAGATATAAATTTGAATCTTAAGCAAGTAGAACTAGCTCAAAGGTCAAGGGAGTTAGCGCAAAAGCAATTAGAAATAGAGCAAGACAAGAGAAGATTGGGAGTGGGAACTTCTCGGAGTATCGATATTGTGACTTTTCAGAAGGATTTAATAGAGGCTAGAAATGCAGAAGTTAATGCGAGGATTGCCTATTTTAATGCTTTGACAAATCTTGATAAAATAATAGGTACTACTTTGGAGACTTGGCAGGTGAGGATTGAAAATGAACAATGATGTTAGTTAGTTGTTATCGGATTGAATGAGACTTGTCAGTAATTCCCACCAGCCTCCATCGGATCGGGATCCGTAGAATCAGCCGTCAAGCAGATAGGTAAAAAGCTAAACATTTCATTCTTCACAGTAGAAATCTGAAAGTGTTTCTCAAATGTTACAACTGCGTTGTGCCTACTTGAATGGTTAATTTGCAGTCTAATATTTTTGCAAAATCGGGATGCTCCCGCGAAGCCTTCTTGTTAGAAGGATTATATAGAAAGTCTTCCACTTTGTCATATTCGCAAAGACATATCCATTCTAAACGATCGCCCCCACCCTCCAAACCCATCAAAAGCCCCCTATGCCAATATGTCATCAAATCCTGACATTGGCTTCAACACCGATCCCCTAAACCTCACCAATGTCAAGATTCCCTGACATATTGATCCCCAAAATCACGAAAATGCGTATAAGTACCCAGGATTGAGGGCAAAGACCCCTTGACCCGATCGCAACTTGTCTGCAACATTAAGTCATGACAAAGCGATCCCAAAGAAATGCTTCGATTAAGCAGCTCTGGGAATCGAATAGCGCGTGTGCTGCCAGCACAGCGTTGCTAGCAGCACCGGTCGCACTCACAAAATCGATCTTGTCAATCAAGAATCGACAGATAAAGCTTTATTTAGATCGGACGGTGCGCGCAGAAGCCAATAAGTCCAAACCCCCGATCGCATCGGGAAAAAGACAAGCTAAAAACAAGCAAGGCTTCAAAGGTTGGAGAGATTTGGAAGCTCGATAATATGTGAATTTAAAAGAGTTTCTAACTCAAAAAGTCAACACATTTGTGTTGAAAGGAAAAATCTAACCCGCCATCCTAAATTAGTGGAGAACCAACTCATGGCAAAAGAACGCCCACCATTAGAAGAGATGACTTTGCGACAACTCCGCAGAGTTGCTAGCGAATGTGGAGTCTCTCGCTACAGCCGGATGCGGAAATCGCAACTTCTGGCATCAATTCAAGAAATTCAGCGCACCAAATTTTCCTACAGCCCATCTCGCAAACTAGAGGCACAAGAAGCAGTGGAAGCAGCAAAGTTTGAACTCGGCCAAGAAGATAGAACAGGCGGTTCTTTGTCGTCTGTAGATGAAGGTTTAGCAGATTTGCCCAACGGGTACGGCGAAAGTCGGGTGGTTTTAATGCCCCGCGATCCAGAATGGGCTTACACCTACTGGGACATTCCCAACGATCGCAAACAAGAATTGCGCCGCCAAGGCGGACAGCAACTCGCCCTGCGGATCTACGACGTGACAGATGTTAACCTCGAAATCCAAAGCCCGCACAGCATTCAAGAATATCCCTGCGACGAACTGGCGCGGGAATGGTACGTACCTATCCCCGTGAGCGATCGGGATTATGCGATCGACATCGGCTACCGCTGTGCAGATGGCCGCTGGCTGGTATTAGCTCGATCGGCAGAAGTCCGCGTTCCTCCCGTCTATCCCAGCGACTGGATTGAAGACCAATTCATCACCCTCGATTGGGAAGAAGACTTGTCCGGCAAAACCTTCGCCGAACTGGTTCCTCCGGCCAAGAAAATGGCACAAGCACAAGCAGTCAATGGCTTCGGTTTCAGCACCGAAAACGCTATCTACGAACAAATCTTCGGCATGGCAGAATCTGCCGAAGGCCTGCGCGTAGCCGGTTCTATCTTCGGTTCCATGCAGCACGTCGCCGGTTCCGTCCAGCAAGTCGGCATCCACGAACAAGCTCTCAGTTCCTACGTGTTCCCCTCCGGCGTCGGAATGTGGGCGGCTCCCACCATGTCCGGCCTCACCACGTCGGGTGTCGGTATGTCTGGCCTCACCATGTCGGGTGTCGGTATGTCCGGCCTCACGATGTCCGGTTTCGGTATGTCGGGTGTCGGTATGTCGGGAGTTGGCTTCGCCGCCCCGATGCGCCCCCGCCAGTTCTGGTTAGTTGCTGATGCCGAACTGATCGTCTACGGCGCCACCGAACCCGACGCTACCGTCTACGTAGGCGGACAGCCGATTAAACTCAATGCTGACGGCACTTTCCGCTTCCAGATGTCCTTCCAAGATGGCTTAATCGACTATCCGATTTTTGCAGTAGCAGCAGACGGCGAACAAAACCGCGCCATCCACATGAAATTCGAGCGCGAAACCCCAGAACGGCGCACCAATACCCAGCAAGATGCTGTTGTGGAATGGTTGGGCTAATCGCAAAGGTCGAAAGGTCGATCGAGCGGCGGGCGCTCATGCAGGTTTGTGCCAATTTTTGAACCATCACAAGCCATAGCCTCAGCCGATCGCGATTTGTTAAGGTTAATCCCAGACAACAACCCATAACACCCCCTATACACCGTTCTCCTATTTTGAGGAGCGGTGTTTTTTGTATTTAGAAGGAAGATTTGACAGTTGACAGTTGACAGTTGACAGTTGACAGTTGACAGAGGGAATAAGGAATAAGAATTATTTCTTTGTAGGGTGCGTGAGAGCGAGAAATCTTTACATTTACACTCTGAGACTATGACTCACGCATCGGCCTAACGATTAAATCATAGCAATGCCAGCCGCAACGATATTAGACAATGCTCTCAATATCTATCTGTAGATAGATGTTGATTTAACTCGCCATCTAATCAGTTAAATCAAAATTTGCACTTTCCACTCAAGCATTATTAAGTAAGCTAAAGTTTACTTAAATTTTTATTACATAAACTCGCTAAATCCCTTGAAACATCAGAAACCGAGTTAAGAGAGAAATAAGGCGATCGCACAGCCACTTCTCAAAAGCAAATGCAAAAAATAAATTCCCCGCCGCAACGAAGGCAGAAGCCTCGCCTTTTAGCCTTATTCGCTGTCACATTAGCAGCCATCTTGCTGTTATTTATTCTGCCCGCACTGAGTAAGCAGCCAGTAACCCTCACCATGTTAATGCAAGGTCAAGACCTTGTTAATTGGAAACCCTTTGTCAAAGAATTTGAACAGAAAAACCCCGACATTCGCATCAACCTAATAGAAGGGCCTTTTGACAGCAACCTCATAGAAAATCTTTACACATCTGCCTTTCTTTTAGGCGAATCGCCCTACGACATCATCAACATGGATATTGTCTGGGTTCCCAAATTTGCAGCCGCAGGTTGGGTAAGCGATTTGACAGACAGAATTTCCCCCGAACAACTATCAAAATTCATCCAAGGTAACGTCGAAGGCGGGCGGTATCGGGGCAAAATTTACCGAATTCCCCACGCTTCCGATGCCGGAATGCTTTATTACCGCAAAGACATTTTAGAACAAGCGAAAATTCCCGCGCCGAAAACCTTTGAAGAGATGGTAAAAATCTCTCAAAACTTGCAGAAACAGGGAAAAGCAACTTGGGGTTATCTGTGGCAAGGCAAACAATACGAGGGAGTCTCTGCGATGTTTGTCGAGGTACTCTCCGGTTTTGGCGGCTTCTGGGCAAACCCTCAAACTTTTGAAGTTGGGTTAGATAAACCAGAAGCAATTAAAGCAGTGGAATTTCTCAAAAATACGATCGCCTCTGGCATTTCTCCTCCGGGTGTCACCACCTACGGCGAAGAAGAAACCAGGCTGTTGTTTCAAAACGGCAAAGCACTGTTTTTGCGAAACTGGCCCTATGTTTGGAAGCTGGCAAATGCCGAAGAATCGAATGTTAGAGGCAAAATTGCGATCGAGCCAATGCTCAGCAGTACGGGTAAAACAGGCGGTTCCTGCTTGGGCGGCTGGGGCTGGGGAATTGCCAAAACTTCAAAACATCCAGAACAAGCGTGGAAAGCAATTCAGTACCTTACCAGCGAGGAAACCCAACGCAAATTTATTTTACAAACCGGTTTAGTTCCCAGTTACAAATCCCTATTTACCAACAAAGAAATAGTCGCCAAATATCCCCACTACCCGCAACTGCTAAAAGTAGTGGAACGGTCAGCTTTGCGCCCGCCCCTGGCACAATACGCTCAAGCTTCTGATATTTTGCAACGTTATTTGAGTTCAGCTTTTACCGGTAGAATGAGTGCAGAACAAGCAATGAAAGCAGCAGCTAGCGAAACTCGCAATTTATTAGGCAGTTTGAAACAACCCCAAGCTTCTTGAACAGTTGACAGTTGACAGTTGACAGTTGACAGTTGACAACCGTAGGGTGCGTCGCAATTCAAAATCCATCAATAAAAATCGATAATCAAGCGAGCGACGCACCCTACTAAAGCCGTAGGGTGCGTCGCAATTCAAAATCCATCAATAAAAATCGATAATCGAGCGAGCGACGCACCCTACGAATGATGTTGTAAGAGTTGTGAAAATTAGCCTTACTACGACGAACCATAAATTAGAGATAAATTAGGGCTAAAAAATATGCAATTAGACAAGATGCGACAGCGCGAACAAAAAACCGGGTGGATATTAGTAGCACCAGCTTTGATAATTCTGATGCTAGTATTTGCTTACCCAATATTGCGCGCTTTTTGGCTGAGTTTATTCACCCAAAACCTCGGTACAGAATTAAAACTGGTTTTTTCCGGTTTTGCTAACTACAGTCGAATGTTAGGCGACGGGCGTTTCTGGCAAACTTTAGGCAACACCACAGTATTTACTGTCGCCTCTGTTGTGCTGGAATTAATTCTCGGTATGGGCATTGCCTTAGTCTTAAATCAATCCTTCGCAGGGCGCGGCATCGTGCGGACAATTTCCCTGCTACCTTGGGCGCTGCCGACTGCATTGATGGGAGTAGCTTGGGCGTGGATTTTTAACGACCAATACGGCGTAATTAACGACATTTTGATGCGATTAGGATTGATTCAAAATAGCATTAGCTGGCTGGGAGATCCGACTTTGGCAATGATGGCAGTGATTACAGCGGATGTGTGGAAAACGACGCCCTTTGTCAGCTTGCTTTTGCTAGCGGGATTGCAATCAATTCCCGGTGATTTGTACGAAGCCCACGCCATTGACGGCGCGAGTAGCTGGCAGAGTTTCCGTCAAGTTACCTTGCCCCTGCTGATGCCCCAAATTGTGATTGCTTTGCTGTTTCGATTTGCCCAAGCTTTCGGCATTTTTGACTTGATTCAGGTGATGACGGGAGGGGGGCCGGCGGGGGCAACGGAGACGGTTTCTATCTACATTTACAGCACGGTAATGAGGTATTTAGACTTTGGCTACGGGGCGGCTTTGGTGGTGTGTACTTTTTTGCTGTTAGTTGCTGCAGTGGCGATCGCCGCTTACCTATTATCCAGAGCCCGTGCCAGTCAATTTTAGATTTGTCGCCCGCACACCCCAAAAAAATCAATCTCAATGCCGAATAGCCGATCGCTTTCCTTTCATTGGTACAAAAAATTATGTCGATCGCCCGCGAACAATCTAACAAAAAAACCTTTGACATCCGGCAACTAATCTTGCCAATCTCAGCGATATTAATCGTCGCATATTTCCTCGCACCCATTGTCTGGCAGGTACTGACATCTTTCAAAGTAAATGCAGATATTTCAGCAATTCCCAACGTCTACATACCCAAACAAATCACCTTCGAGCATTACATCTCCTTGTTCCAGCGCCGCCCGTTTGCACTTTACATTTTAAATAGCGCTTTTGTTTCCATTACTTCCACATTTCTGTGTTTAGCTGTAGGCGCGCCCGCAGCTTACGCTTTGGCTAGGTTGCGGCTGTGGGGCGAGAGAATCATTTTGGCAATTGTAACAATTGTGACGCTATTTCCGGCGGTGCTGCTATTCTTGGGTTTGTTAGAAATAGTCAAAGCTTTGAGTTTAGGAAATAATTATTTAGCCTTAATTATTCCTTACACAGCTATCAACTTGCCCTTGACAATTTTGGTAATGCGGAGTTTCTTTCAACAACTGCCAAAAGATTTAGAAGATGCGGCAAAAGTTGACGGCTACAACACTTTTCAAATGCTGTGGCAAATCGTGCTACCGATGACATTTCCCGCCTTAGTCACAACCGGAATCTTGACATTTATTTCAGCTTGGAACGAATTTATATTTGCCCTGACATTTATAACTCGCGAATCCATGAAAACAATCCCCGTTGCTACCGCTCAACTCAGCGGGGTGTCAGTCTTTGAAATTCCTTACGGCCCGATCGCCGCCGCCACCGTTTTAGGAACCTTACCCTTAGTTTTGCTGGTTTTGGTGTTCCAGCGGCGCATCGTTCAGGGTTTAACTGCGGGGGCGGTAAAAGGATAGTCAGTTGTCAGTTGGCAGTTGTCAGTTGGCAGTTGGCAGTTGTTAGTTGTTAGTTGGTAGTTGTTGGTTGTTAGTTATTAGTTATTAGTTGTTATTAGTCAACAGCCAACAGTCAACGGTCAACAGTCAGCAGTCAACACAACAGCTAACAGTCAACACAACAGCTAACAGTCAACAGTCAACAGTCAGCAGTCAGCAGTCAACAGTCAGCAGTCAGCAGTCAACAGTCAACAGTCAACAGTCAACAGTCAACACTTTAAAAATCATGGCAAAATTGCAACTAAAAAACCTCAATAAAACCTACAGCCCCAAAGTTGTACCGGTAAAAGACATTAGCTTAGAAGTCAGCGAAGGCGAATTTCTCACCTTGCTGGGGCCCTCCGGGTGCGGCAAATCTACCACGCTGCGGTTGATTGCAGGGTTGGAACAGCCGACGCGGGGCGAGATTAGAATTGGCGATCGCAATGTGACCAATCTCAGACCGGGCGATCGGGATATTGCAATGGTTTTTCAAAGTTACGCGCTGTATCCGCACATGACAGTATACGAGAATATGGCATCGAGTCTCAAACTTCGCAAAATCTCCTCCGGCGAAATCAACCGGTTAGTGACGGAAGTTGCAATATCCCTCGGATTGACGGAATTAATCGATCGCAAACCCGGTAAATTATCAGGCGGACAGCGGCAGAGAGTAGCCCTAGGACGCGCCTTAGTGCGCCAACCCGAAGTATTTTTGCTCGACGAACCCTTGAGCAATCTCGACGCATTATTGCGGGAAAAAGTGAGGGCAGAACTCAAACAATTATTTGCATCACAAAAAGCTCCTGTAGTGTACGTCACTCACGACCAAACCGAAGCAATGACGCTTTCTACAAAAGTCGCAGTTCTCAACAGCGGCAACGTGCAGCAGCTAGACCCGCCCCACTTAATTTATAACCGTCCGGCAAATCTATTTGTAGCGGGTTTTGTGGGCAGTCCGCAAATGAATTTGTTGGAGCTTAAATGCCAGAGAAATTCGGCGATGTTGGGCGATTTTAAAGTTCCTTTGCCAAATTGGCCTAGTGTGCCGCCAGAGATTGTCTTGGGAATTCGCCCGGAACACGTAAGCTTTGCAAGTGCAGAGACTGCCGAGATGCCGGCCGGTGAGGTAATTAAAGGTGAGGTTTATTTAGTGGAAAACTTGGGAATGCAAAACTTGGTTAGCGTCCGAGTTAAAGGTGTGGAGTCGGTAACAGTGCGACTTTTGGTGTCAAATGACCGCCAGTGGAATTCGGAAATTGTCGAGCTGGTTTTTCCGGCTCAGTTCCTGCACTGGTTTGATGTCAGAACGGGCGATCGCCTGCAGTGAGAAGTTGCACTGCACGGCATTATTTATTAACAGCCGTATGTCTCTGTGCTGAGAAACACATTTTCTGATTTTAAGCAAAATTATAACTTTAGTTAGAGGTAGAAGTATTTTGATACTGTTTAGATTGAGAAATGTTGAAACTTATCGAAAAAGAACTTAGGGAGTATTGCCAAGATGAATTTAATTTCCACTGCGATCGATCGCATCAGTTCCCTGTTTAAGGGCTTGCAGGTCAAACGTTTTTTGTCTGTAGTCCTAGTCGGTTTTGTGTTGCTGACGGCAAATGTTAATGCTGGAGATAATAGCAAAGCTTACGGCACGCAAGGTGGCTCAAAGGGCGATCTTAACAACCCCGAAAGACCTCAAACAACTCGGGAATGGAGACAAGAAGCTCGCGAAACTAAGGACGATCCGGGTGAGAGAGTTCAGAAGATCGGGCAAGAGGCAGGAGCTGCTGTGAAAGAATTTGGGGAAATGTACCAAGACACCGCTAAGAGAAGTATCCGCGAATTAAAGGATTAGGAATAGTTTTTTTGGTGGCAAGGGTCGAAAATCCCGTTCGTAATATAGTGCAATCCTAAATCATTCATGCAGATATGTAGGGGCGGTGTCCCCGTGCCCGCCCTCCGAGAGATTGGGCAACCACGGGGGATTGCCCCTACAAGAACTATGCAAATGATTTAGGATCGCTATAGTGCAAGATGTGCATTTAACCTCACATCTCGCACTATATTTTTAGCTAAATTTAAGTTTTAAATTATTTTAAACGATGTAAGATACAAACTTTATTGGTATTGACAGTTTTGGTGCGTGTATGTTTGCCAGTAGTTTAAGCAACGAGGCGTTAAAAATAATATATGAACAAACATCTTCACAGTCTTGGTTTGACCTGTATGCTCTTGGTTGTGCCTGTGTTTTCGGCGACAATGGCCCGCGCTAAACTGCCAGAAACTTCCGATCCTAACAGCAAACAAATTTCCTCAAAGATGAACTGTGTTTTGGTTTAACTAAACGGGGAGGCGAGATTGTTTCTGAATCAGAATGGCAGGAGTTTGTCAAGACAGTTATTACCCCTCGTTTTCGGGAAGGACTAACTGTATTAGACGGCTTATGGCAGTTTTTTAACAATTCGGGAATTCTGATTATAGAAAAATCAAACATAGTGATTTTAATTTATAAAAATAGCCCGGAAAAAACTAAATCTATTCATAAAATTATCGGCAGCTACAAGCGCAGTTTTCAGCAGGAGTCAGTGCTGCGGACAACCAGCAAAGTTAAGATTTCTTTCTGATGCGATCGGGCAATTAGCGTATTTATGATATTATTTATGGTGAGCGAGGTCATATCCTCAAAGATCAGTAGGGTGCGGGTGCAAGAAAAATCAAAGTTTGTGGGTATCGATCGCACATTGCCTGCCCTTCGCTAGAAAAACCAGCCCCGGAGAAAACAAAAATATGACGGACGACGGCAACCCAAAAGCACCAGCGCCCGAAAGCGAGGATTCAAAAAGTTTTGCCGGCATTGCCAAAGCTTTTATTGTGAGCGTAGCTTGGTCTTACGCAGAGGCTTTGGAGCGAACTAAACGCTCGAAAAATCAACAGGAACCAGCGCAGCAATCTCATACAGAATCTGAGACAGAACAAGTCGATCGCGCTCCTGAACGCAATTAATCAAATAGCATTAATAGCAGAAGGACAAAATTCTCTGGTGGCGCTCCTGAACGCAACAGTCAGTAAGCTGTTCTGGGTTGAGAACGATCGACTCAGAACAGCGAGCTGTGCCGCTACAGCCTTGTTTGTATTGGATTTTACAAAAAAAAACTGACAGCCCGTAACCATTCAACAAACTCAGGACAAGCTTTAATCTAGAGATGAGAACCGCGTTGCAGGTTTGAAGCTCCACCTAATATCTATATCTAAAAGAAATTAAAACTAAACAATTTACGCTTTTACCGCTAGAGTGTACAAAAGAATAACCAATTTTTAGATCGGTCTCATGTCTAATTCAAAAATGATTGGCAAAGCGATCGCAAGTGGCATTTGCTTCGGCATCCTCGCCAGCTTCAACGCTTCACCGGGCCCGGCATCCGCAGCAGAACCAACAATTCCCGAAGCAGCCGCCCCGGCCACTAGCAACATCGACAAGCAACTCCTAGGTCAATGGCAAGGCACAGTCCCATCCGGTCAGTCTTTCACCTTCGTCTTTGCCCCAGAAGGCAAATTGTTTCTCATGGCTAAAGGCCCCGACGGAGCAGCCCGCGCCAAAGAAATGAGGTACAAAGTTAATCTCGGTCAACAACCAATGCACCTTGATGTCGGCCTCAGCAGCACAGAAACCGTTGAAACTGTTTTTGAGTTGACTCCCGAAGGTCAAATGCGCCTTCAGTTGCAAGGCACCAATCCCGGACAGGCGAGACCTAATTCCTTAAACGAGCAAGCAACCGTGTTTAAAAAGGTCTCCGAGGCCACTGCACTGCCTGCTGACACTCAAGTCATAGGTTTTTGAGAAAATTCCTCTCTGTCAGAAGGCGCTTAAGTAGTTCCGACTTGTCAGTTTTGAGTTCGATCGCAGTTTTCCATTCTATGAAATATAGTAGGGACACAGCACTGCCCTGTCCCTCCTACCCAAGCATCTATATTTCACTCATCAGCGCGAAAATCGCCATTAGTTAAAAAATTTCTAATTTAAAAATTCAGACTTTCCCCCCGCCTTCTGCCTTGAGCGAGCCCTGCTACAATCCACTTAATCTGTATTTAACTTTTGCCGTAGATATCCATGAGTGAAACCGTCCTCGAAGTTCGCAACCTGCGGGTTGAATTTCCATCTGCGGACGCAGGTGATGCGTCTGCAACAGTCAAAGCTGTTGACGGCGTTTCGTTTGAGGTCAAGCGAGGGCAAACTCTGGGCATCGTGGGAGAATCGGGGTCGGGAAAATCGGTAACATCCCTGGCCGTGATGAATTTGCTGTCGAGTTCGTCAACGAAGATAGAAGGCGAAATTTGGTTTTCTCCCACCAAAGACGGCGCTAGCCACGGGCCCGTGAATCTGTTGGCCATGCCGGACAGGGAAAAACAAACCTACCGGGGCAGCCAGATTGCGACGATTTTTCAAGAGCCGATGAGTTCGCTAAATCCTGTTTATACGATCGGATTTCAACTCACAGAAGCCATTTGTCTGCACCAAAAAGTATCGCAGACACAAGCGCGGCGCAAAGCTGCTTCGCTGCTGCAAGAGGTGAAGCTGCTACCGGGCGACGAAGAACTCCGGCAAACGTGTTTGGCCCGGCAGCAAGAAGCTGTTCGGGAGGCCGATCGCGATTTGATGCAGCTCATCAACGGCCAAAAACAAGCTATGCTCGATCGCTACCCCCACGAACTCTCCGGCGGTCAAATCCAGCGCGTGATGATTGCAATGGCCATTTCTTGCAATCCGACATTATTAATTGCTGACGAACCGACAACGGCTTTAGACGTAACCGTCCAAGCCACAATCTTAGCTTTGCTGCGCGAGTTGCGGGACTCTAGAGGCATGGCAATGATTTTTATTACCCACGATTTGAGCGTCATTGCTGAAATTGCCGATACGGTGGCGGTGATGTACCGAGGCAAGATTGTTGAGTGCGCTGCGATCGAACAAATTTTCAGCACTCCCCAACATCCTTACACAAAAGGTCTGTTAGCTTGCCGCCCAACTCTCGATCGGCAAATGCGCCGCTTGCCGACGGTTTCCGATTTTATGGATGTCACCACAAATGCCAGCGGCGAATTGGTAATTGTCGAGAAAAATATCGATTTAGACGGCGACAGCAGCGGCGGACTTTCCGCTTTTGTCGCCGGAAAACCGCCCCGGCTGCCGAATATTTCCCAGC
Source organism: Microcoleus sp. N9_A1 (assembly GCF_036701795.1). NCBI lineage: Bacteria > Bacillati > Cyanobacteriota > Cyanophyceae > Oscillatoriales > Microcoleaceae > Microcoleus > Microcoleus sp. N9_A1. Next base: position 35,396 of record NZ_JAUBRI010000048.1, on the reverse strand, counting down.
CTTTGCTAGCTGTTAATAACTTGCGAGTAGGTTTTCCCATGCAGGGAATGTTTGGCGAAACTAAACGTTTGTTTATGGCGGTAAACGATATTTCTTTTGAGGTTTACCCCGGGGAAACTTTGGGTTTGGTGGGCGAATCCGGCTGCGGGAAATCAACTTTAGCGAGAGCTTTGCTGCAATTAATTCCGATCGCCAGCGGTCAAGTATTTTTTGAAGGTCAAGAAATTACTCCTCCTGCGAAAAGTAGTTCGGGATTGCAGTGGATGGCTAATTATCGAATCAAAAAAGAGTACGATCGCAAATTGCGGTGGCTACGACGCGACTTGCAAATTATCTTTCAAGACCCTTTTAGTTCTCTCGATCCGCGCCTGAGTGTTGGGGATGCGGTGATGGAACCGATGGTGATTCACCGCTTTGGCAAGAACCAGAAAGAACAGCGCGATCGCGCGGCTTATTTGTTGGATAGAGTGGGTTTGAATCCCGATATTATGCGGCGCTACCCCCACGAGTTTTCTGGCGGACAGCGGCAGCGAATTTGTATTGCTAGAGCTTTGGCTTTGAATCCAAAGTTTATTATTTGCGATGAGTCGGTTTCTGCCTTAGATGTGTCGGTACAGGCGCAAGTTTTAAATTTGCTCAAGGAGTTGCAAACAGAGTTTGGACTGACTTATATTTTTATTTCTCACGATTTGAGTGTGGTTAAGTTTATGAGCGATCGGGCGATCGTCATGAACAAAGGTAAAATCGAGGAAATTGGCACAGCCGATCGCATTTACCGCCAACCGCAACAAGCTTACACCAAGCAACTTATAGCTGCTATTCCGGCGGGCAATTTGGAACGCATTCGCCAACAGCAATTAGGTCGCAAAGCAGCAGACAAGAGTGCCTAAATCTTCGATCGCGAGGCTGACTGCAGATTAAGACCCATTTACACTGATGGACGCAGATTATTTCAATATCTGTCCGCGATTGGCAATTTTATCGGGAATTGCTCGCCCGCGTACCTCGATAAGATTTGGTTCGCACGCGCGAACCCTTTTTGTTTTGGCAATCGGCCGGACATGATATCATTTAACAATGCGCTTCTAATTTACTGTAGATAATTAATTTTTGTGTCGGGACTAGCTAGATTAGGCCAAATGTCCAATGACTGACAGCAATGTTTAGTGCATTATAAGAAATAAACCCTCTAAGCCTGTTGAAAAAAAATCATAAAATAGGTGCGTTAGCTATCAAAAATCACTGCTAATTGCGTAAATATACTTAATTCGCTTGTGGGAATGCTGAGATTTAGGTAGGACTTACAATGCTAAAACTCGCAAATTTAAAATATTTTACACTATTTAAACATTTTTATTGTAAGTTTTCAACAGCCAATATTCCTCTTGATTTTGGAGTGAACAAATGACAGATTCAGTTCATATCAGAAAAAGAAATAATAAATTGTTGCACTTTCTGCCAATGCGGTTGAGAGAAATCACGGCTGCAGAAGTCAACAGAAAACAAAAGACTAAATCCAGAATGCTGTATAAAAAAAACATCAACTTAGAGACGATCGCCCGCAGCAGCCAATTCTCAGTTTTGATAGTCGTACTGCTGCTACTAAACGGGTGGCTGGTAGCAAGCGGTGCCTATGGTTTGTACGATCGCCCGATCGCCCTGGCATTTTTGGTAATAGCAAATATTGTCCTGCTGGCAGCAGCAGCGGGATGGAACAACTCTGCTGCTAAGAAAAACGATCGCCAATCGGGCAAAACTGACGAGGGCGATCGCTTTTTTAGTCTCTCGCCAGATATGTTGTGCGTCATTGGTTTTGACGGTTATTTCAAACGCATCAACCCAGCAGCCGAAAAAATCCTCGGCTATTCCCCAGCCGAAATGGTTGGCCAACTCTTCATTGAATTCGTGCATCCAGACGATCGCGAAACTACTTTAAAACAAGCTGAAAGCATTGCTACGGGAAACAATACCGTTGGGTTTGAAAACCGCTGGCGGTGTCAAAATGGGTCTTACAAGTGGATAGCCTGGAATGCTAGCCCTTTCTGCGAGGAAGAATTGATGTATGCGATCGGTCGCGACGTTACCGATCGCAAACAAGCCCAAGAGTCTCTCCAACACAGCAATTCTATCTTGCGTTCCGTGATAGAAAGCACGCCGGATCTGATTTTTGTCAAGGATCTTGAAGGCCGGTACGCGATCGCAAATTCTGCAGTAGCTCAATTTTCTGGAAAACCGATCGAGGCCATTATAGGCAAAGACGATTCAGCATTATTTCCCGGTGAAATACCCGCTCAAGTTATCGAAGGAGACCGCAGAGTGACTGCTACGGGAGAATGTTTTACTTATGAAGAAGATATACCAAAAAACGGAGTTGTGCGAACGTTTCTCACAGCGAAATACCCTTGGCGTGACTCGGAAGGAAAATTTATCGGCGTTGTGGGCATATCTCGCGACATCAGCGATCGCAAAGAAATAGAAGCCGCGCTACTAGAAAAAAACATCCTCTTGGAAAGCGTCATCGAAAGTACAGGTGACAGCATTTTTGTCAAAGATATTCATGGCCGCCACCTATTGGTAAATTCTCAGGCTGCAGCCATTATTGGCTTGCCAAAATCGGAAATTATTGGCAAAAAAGATGCAGAATTATTTCCGCCGGAGATTGCAGATATGCTGGTGGAAAATGACCGCCGGGTGTGGCAATCTGGGATTGAGGAAACGATCGAGGAAGCAGGAAAAGATAGCGAGGGTAACATCCGAACATTTCTCTCTACCAAAAGTCCTTTGCGCGATCGAGCCGCAAACATCATCGGTGTAGTCGGAGTTGCTCGCAATATTAGCGATCGCAAACAAGCAGAAAAAGCCTTGGAAGAAAGCGAGGAACGCTATCGCTGCTTAATTACAGCCACATCCCAAATTGTTTGGGATACTAAAGCAGCAGGCGAATTTGTCACCGAACAAACAGGATGGAGTGCATTCACCGGAGCGACTTACGACGAAATCAAAGGATGGGGGTGGCTCAATCATGTCCATCCAGACGACAGAGAATATACTGCCAGGATGTGGTCTGATGCACTTGCCAACAGCACCTTATACCAAATAGAACACCGCTTGCTGCGGCACGACGGCGAGTACAGGTACATGAGCGTGCGCGGTGTGCCCCTATTGAACGCAGACGGCAGCGTTCGCCAGTGGGTGGGAATACACTCGGATATTACAGAGAGCAAAATCATAGAACAAGAAATACAGCAGCAAAAAGAATTTTTGGGCAGCATTTATGACGGCGTAGACTACAGCATTTTCGTAATAGATATCGGCGCAGATGGAGAGTTTCGCTACGCCGGCTGGAACCTAGCAGCCGAATTACTCGGCGGCATCAGCAGCGAATTCGGCCGCGGCAAAACTCCCCAAGAGCTTTTCGATCCAATTACCGCAGGAATGTTCCAGCAGAATTTCATCGAGTGTCTGGAAAAAGGCAGCTCGATTTCCCGCGAATATCCCGTTATTTTTGACGGTAAAGAAGTCTGGTTTATAACAACTATGACTCCCCTGCGGAATGCTTCGGGCAAAATTTATCGCATTGTCGGCAGTTCAAGCGACATTACAGAACGCAAAAAAGCCGAAATCCAATTGCGCGAACAAGAAGAATTTTTAAACAGCATCTATAACGGCTCTAATCAACCTATTTTCGTAATAGATGTCGGCGCAGAAAGAGAGTTTAGCTACGCTGGCTGGAATGCTGCTGCAGAAGCGTCTACAGGTATTTTGAGTGCCGATTTCAAAGGCAAAACCCCAGAAGAAATTTTTCCCCCGCCAATAGCAGCAATTTTTCGACAAAGTTACGTAGATTGTTTGACAGCCGGCAGCTCGATTGCTTACGAAACCAGCGCCGAGTTGGAAGGCGCAGAACGTTGGTATATCGTCACTCTGACACCTCTGCGCGATGCCTCTGACAACATCTACCGCATAATTGGTAATTCGATCGATATTACGGATCGCAAACAAGCAGAAGCAGCCCTCCAAGAGAGTCAGCATTTTGTCGAGCGCATTGCTAATGCAACTCCAAATATTCTCTATGTTTACGATGATATCGAGCATCGAAATGTCTACAGCAACCGCGAACTCGCTGAAACTCTAGGCTATAGCCTCGAAGAAGTTGCCACAATGGGCAGCAGTCTGTTGCCGACCATTATCCACCCTGAAGATTTAGCTCAATTTCCCGAATCTTTGCAGCAATTAAAAAATTCTCCCGACGACGAGGTTGTTGAATACGAATATCGGGTGCGCGACAAACAAAATAATTGGCACTGGTTCGTCAGCCGCGAAATTGTATTTAGCAGAACTGCAGAGGGAAAAATCAAGCAGCGTCTCGGTGCTGCTACGGATGTTACAGAGCGCAAAAAAGCAGAACAAAGTTTAGCAGAACAATTGAAAATTTCTTTATTCACAGCAGATATTGGAATTGCTCTAACTAAAAACCAGAGTTTACCTGCCACTTTGCAACAATGCACCGATGCAGTTGTGCGCCATTTGGATGCTGCGTTTGCTCGGATTTGGACGCTGAACGAACAGGGAAATGTCTTGGAATTGCAAGCAAGTGGGGGGATCTATACTCATATTGACGGCGCTCACAGCCGCATTGCTGTCGGCCAGTTCAAGATTGGTTTAATCGCCCGATCGCGAAAACCTCACATCACTAATTTTGTGGAAACAGATCCCCTAGTCAGTGACAAAGAATGGGCGAAACGAGAAGGAATGGTAGCTTTTGCTGGATATCCGCTAATTGTTGACAATCAGTTGCTGGGAGTAATCGTGATGTTTGCTCGCCATGAGTTGCAGGAATCAATACTAATTGCTTTAGCATCAAGTGTTGATTCGATCGCCTTGGGAATCAAGCGCAAACAAACAGAAATGGCTCTCGCCGCCCAAAAGCAAACTATGAGGACAATTATTGATAACGCTCCGATCTGGGTGTGGATGGCAAATCCTAGCGGGCGGATGTTATTAGTTAACAAAACTTTCTGCGAAGATGTCGCTGTATCCGAAGATCAATTTTTGGCAGCTTCTCACTATTCCGAAGTTTTGGGATTAGAAGCATCTGCTAACTGCATGGCATCTGACGCGCAAGCGTGGAGCCAAGAGACTCCCTGTTATTCTGAAGAATTGCTCCAGTTGGCTGACGGCGAGTATCACCAGGTGGAGACAATTAAAACTCAAATCAAAGATGATTGTGGCAGGGCGATCGGCTTAATTGGTTTAGGTTTGGACGTTACAAAACAAAAAGAATCTCAAAGACAGTTGCAAGAGTCGGAAGCGAGATTCCGCAAATTAGCGGAGCAGGAAGCGCTGCTGAACCAACTAGCTAGCAATATCCGCAAATCGTTGAATTTAGATACTATTTTGGCGACAACTGTGGAGCAGATTCGCGACTTGCTGCAACTCGATCGCTGTCTGTTTATTTGGTATTTGCCTGACGCATTGCCGCCAGTTTGGGCTGTGCAGTACGAGGCGAAAAATGCCAGCTTACCTTCGGTGTTGGGTTTATTTCCTATTGGTGCAACTGGTTCTCATGCCGAGCGAATTGCCAATTTAGAAATAATTCGGATCGATGATTTTGAGACTGTTACCGATCCAGTCGAGCGGGAGTTTTTCAGTTATATAGGATTCCACTCTCTGCTGAACATTCCGGTTCAAACATCTGCTGGTAAAATCGGGCTGATTTGCTGTAGTGCTTCTAGCAGTGTGCGGTGTTGGAGCGATGAGGAAGTGGAACTGTTAGTGGCGGTGGGCAATCAATTGGCGATCGCCATTAATCAAGCGGAACTTTACACTCAAAGCGTCGATTCAGCGCGGATCGCGCAAGAACAAACTGCCCAACTCGAAGCAACTCTGTGCGAACTCCAGCAAGCTCAAACTCAACTCGTCCAAGCCGAAAAAATGTCCAGTCTCGGTCAGATGGTAGCAGGAATTGCCCACGAAATCAATAACCCAGTCAGCTTTATTTTCGGCAACCTAACCTACACTGAAGAATACACCGGAAACCTGATGAAACTGCTGCAAATGTATCGAGATGAACACCTAAAACCTTCTGAACATCTTCAGGAAGAAATAGAGCGGTTAGAGCTGGATTTCTTGCTCGACGATTTGCCAAAAATGCTATCTTCGATGCAGGTAGGAGCAACTCGCATCCGGGATATCGTGCGGAGTTTGCGGAATTTCTCTCGCCTCGATGAATCTGACATGAAAAATGTTAACATTCACGAAGGCATCGACAGCACATTAATGATTTTAGAACACCGTCTGAAAGCTCAGCCCGTTAGCGTAGCGGGTACGGAGTACCATCGCCCAGCCATTCAGCTCGTTAAAGAATACGGAGAATTGCCGCTAGTGGAGTGCTACGCCGGACTGTTGAATCAGGTGTTTATGAATATTATCGCTAACGCGATCGACGCTTTACAATATTCGCCTGAAAATCCGGGAAGTATCCGCATTCGTACAGAGGTAGAAGGTACTTGCGTTGCGATTAGAATTGCTGACAACGGTTCAGGCATCGCCGAGCAAATCAAGCAGCGGATATTCGACCCTTTCTATACTACAAAACCGATCGGTTCCGGTACGGGAATGGGTTTAGCAATTTCCCATTCAATTATTGTCGAAAAACACAAAGGTAAAATCAACTGTTTTTCGGCGGTCGGGAAAGGTACTGAATTTGCGATCGAGATTCCGATTAAAAGAATAGAAAATTAAATAGGTTTGTAGTGAGGACTTTAGTCCTCAGAGTTTGATATAATATTAAAAATCTAAAATTTAAAATCTAAAATGGCATTACCTCCAGGCAGTTTAGGTTTACCGCTAATTGGCGATACCCTCAACTTTTTGAAAGATTCTCAGTTTGCCAAAAAACGCCACCAACAGTACGGGCCAATTTTCAAAACCAGCATCTTCGGACAGCCTACGGTGTTTGTGTGCGGCCAAGAGGCGAATTTGTTTGTTTTAAGCAATGAAAACCAGTATTTTGTTGTGAGTTGGCCTCCTAGCACCAAAGCGCTGTTAGGGCCGCTTTCCTTGGCGCTGCAAACGGGTTCGGAACACCAAAATCGACGCAAGCTGCTATATCAAGCATTTCAACCGCGAGCTCTGGCGGGCTACATCGGCGGGATGGAAGATATCACGGGGCGCTACTTGCAAAGGTGGACTCAAATGAGCGAGTTTGCGTGGTATCCCGAACTGAGAAATTATACTTTTGATGTTGCAAGTAAGCTGTTAGTTGGAATTGACAATGGTTCGGATACTGCGCTAGGACATTATTTTGAGATCTTCTCGGATGGTTTATTTTCTATTCCTTTGGATTTGCCTTTTACTCGGTTTGGCAAAGCTAAAAATGGCAGAAAGTTGCTGTTAGCTGAACTAGAAAATATTATTCGTGACAGACAGCAAGGAACCCCCGGCGGTAATGATGCTTTGGGTTTGCTAATTAGCGCTCGCGATGATGAGGGCATTTCTCTGAGTTTGGAGGAGTTGAAGGATCAAGTGCTGTTGCTGTTGTTTGCGGGACACGAAACTCTGACTTCGGCGATCGCCTCTTTTTGTCTTCTCGTGGCTCAAAACCCCGATGTAATGGCAAAAATTCGCGCCGAACAACAGCAGTTTCCTGCAACTGAACCGCTAACTCTGGAACAGCTCAAACAAATGACTTATTTAGAGCAGGTGATGCGAGAAGTGCTGCGGTTGGTGCCGCCGGTGGGAGGCGGTTTTCGGCAGGTAATTAAGGCTTGCGAGTTCGGCGGCTACGAAATTCCCAAGGGTTGGAGCGTTTTGTATGAAATTAATCAGACGCATCAGGATAGCGCAGTTTATCCCGAACCCGATCGCTTTGATCCCGATCGATTTAGCTTGGATCGATCGACAAATGCGAAACCTTTTAGTTACGTGCCCTTTGGCGGCGGTTTGCGGGAATGTTTGGGAAAAGAGTTCGCCCGCTTGGAAATGAAATTGTTTGCGGCGAGGATGGTTCGGGAGTGCGAATGGGAGCTTTTACTGGATCAAGATTTGAATTTAATCCGAGTACCGACTCCGCACCCGCGCGACGGTTTGCGAGTGAAATTTTGGCAAACAACTATGAATCTGAAGGATTAAACCACAGAGGACGCAGAGAACGCAGAGGAAGAGAACAGAGAGGTCGATAATTCCGATATTTGATCTAACAGGGTTCTCGAAGAGCGATCGCATTTTATGAATCAACATCCAAGTGCATCGGCCCCAAATACTTAGTTAAATAAGGTGAAAACACCTCATAAATCAGAGTCAGCGGCTTCCCGTGATGCCAAAACAAATAGTGTCGCCCCCAAAAAGGCCCCGATTGTTCAAAAGCAGACTCCAAAATCGCCGAATCACCGAGATAAATGCCTTGCACGTCGCGATACAATTCCGTCCGCAGCCGCGCTAAACTAGCCCAAATTGGCAAAGATTTATTTTGCAAATATTCATCTACGTGACTCGCTTCCCACCAAGAAGTCGCGTAGGCGAGGCGCTGTCCCGAAGCTGTCCGCAGCCACACTTGGCGGCGCAGGCGGGGCCCTGGAACGGCGACAATTTGCTGGGGTGCGCCGTCTGCGTCCTCACCCACTAAGGACATATCGATCACGTCTACTTCTGTGGGTTCCCCTGTCAGCAGTTGCAGGTGACGGGTGGGGGAACCGTCGCCCAGGAGCAGTATTTGCCATGCCGGCGCTAGCTTAGTGTGGGGTAAACCCCTCTGTACAGCGTCTTCTGCTCCTTCCCACAGGGGGTTGAGAGCGTGCCAGGTTTGGTTGTTTTTGAATGTGAATGTTGCAGTCAAGGGTGTTTACAAAACTTAATTTTTTGTTTATTATAGCGCTTCTGCAATTATCCAATCAAAGTCAAAAGTCAAAAATCTACTGGCGATCGCCCATAGAATGTCCAGTCAAATAGTTATAATAAAATTCGCGATCGTACTCCGACTCTCATAACCGGGTTTGGGACGAAAAAAACGCTTTTTAGCTACCCGTGCACAATTCCTAAATACTTTTATTCGACTGATTTTATTCAATTTTTCAACTGACAATTGACAACTAAGATGGCGGGCACGGGGGCACCGCCCCTACCAACTGACAACTAAGAGGGCCCGCACGCACCATCCACCGCCCCAACTGACAACTGACAACTGACTACTATATGTTACGAATAACCGAAATCAAACTTCCCTTAGATCATCCTGAAAGTGCGATCGCCAGCGCCATACTCAAAAAGCTGCAAATCCCCCCCGAAGAATTGCTAAGCTATACCATCTTCAAGCGCAGCTACGATGCTCGCAAAAAAGCAGAAATCGTCCTTGTTTATATTGTGGATGTGGAAACGACACAGGAAAAACAACATCTGCAACGCCTCAAAAAAGACCCTCATGTCACGGTAACACCAGACATGAATTATCGCTATGTAGCGCAAGCCCCCAGCAATTTGACGATTCGGCCCATTGTGATTGGTACGGGGCCCTGCGGTATCTTTGCAGGGCTGATGCTGGCACAAATGGGATTTCGCCCGATCCTTTTAGAACGCGGCAAAGCAGTGCGCGATCGCACAGTTGACACCTTTGGATTTTGGAAGAAAAAAACCGAATTCAACCCAGAATCTAACGCTCAGTTTGGCGAAGGCGGTGCAGGTACTTTTTCCGACGGTAAACTCTACAGCCAAATTAAAGATACCCAGCATTACGGGCGCAAGGTGCTGACGGAACTTGTGAATGCGGGAGCTTCACCGGAAATCTTATATATTAATAAGCCGCATATTGGCACTTTTAAACTGGTAGGAATTGTCCAAAGTATGCGGGCAAAAATTGAATCGTTAGGCGGAGAAATTCGTTTTCAAACTCGTGTAGAAGATATCCATATCGAAAATGGCAAAGTGCAGGGAATTACCACAGCCAGCGGAGAATATATTGCGAGTAATTATATAGTATTGGCGGTGGGACACAGCGCCCGCGATACTTTTGAAATGTTGTTTTCGCGCGGTGTTTACATCGAGGCTAAACCTTTTTCTATTGGTTTTCGGGTGGAACATCCGCAGCAGTTAATCGATCGCTGTCGTTTTGGCGATCGCGCGGCCCACAAACTTTTGGGTGCCGCCGATTACAAACTGGTGCACCATTGCCAAAATGGCCGTTCTGTTTACAGTTTCTGTATGTGTCCCGGTGGTTTGGTAGTGGCTGCTGCGTCGGAACCGGGGCGACTTGTGACTAACGGGATGAGTCAATATTCTCGCAATGAACGCAATGCTAACAGCGGGATTGTAGTAGGTATCACGCCGGAGGATTATCCCGGTCATCCCTTAGCAGGAATTGAGTTTCAGCGTCGCCTAGAAGAACGGGCATTTGAGTTAGGAGGTGGCACTTATAACGCCCCTGGGCAGCTTGTGGGTGATTTTTTGGCAAATCGCCCTTCCACGGCGCTAGGCAGTGTGCAGCCTTCTTATACGCCGGGAGTTGTGATGACTGATTTGAGCGAAAGTTTGCCAGATTATGCGATCGCAGCCATCCGCGAAGCGCTTCCGGCTTTTGACAAACAGATCAAAGGATTTGCGATGGATGATGCGGTTTTAACTGGGGTGGAAACGCGCACTTCTTCGCCGATTCGGATTAAACGCAGGGAAGATTATCAGAGTTTGAATACAGAAGGCCTTTATCCTGCTGGGGAAGGTGCGGGATATGCGGGTGGAATCCTGTCGGCGGGGATTGATGGGATTAAGGTGGCGGAGGCGGTTGCTTTGAGTATTTTGCGATCTTCAAATCACAAAGTTTGAGGCTGGATTTGAGGATTTTTAGATGATTTGAGGATAGCCGTCAACCGTCAACCGTCAACTGTCAACTCTTTTCAAACAGTAGCTAAGCGCGATCGAATTTCCGTATCCGTATATTCCGGCGTCCAGCCTTCTGTGGTGGTAAAATAGCGCACAGCTTTAATTTTCCGGGCCGCAGTCAAATAAAACCAGTGTTCTGTATTCGCCGGTACATTGATAAATTCTTCTGGCTGCACCGTGAGTTCCACTTGGCTACCGTCGGGCCGCACGAAGCCAAAAATGCCCTCGCCTGCTACGATATAACGCACTTCATCGTCAGCGTGGATGTGGCACTTATTGAATTTCGACAGCACGGTGTCGATGTTGGGAATGTCTGGGTGCAGTACGATTAAGTCGCGCTCTTGATAGCCTGCGGTTTCCGACAACTGTTGAAAGTAGCCGTCGAGGGCTTGCAGGATTTGCTCTTTTTGATTGTCGTCAAGAGCATCTTTCGCTAGCAATTCCAGAATTTCAGCGCTGTCACCCACGGGCCAGCGGTTGAGTTGAATGTTTAAAGGCGCGAGTTCGCGCGCAATATCGCTTAATTGAGTGTAGGTTGTACCGTTTTCGAGTTGCAGGATAGCCATTATTTCACGTTTTTATTTTTGATTCACAGACGGCGAAAGATATTGGTCGATCGCCCTTGTAGCAGAAAAACAATTTTAACGCTATTTTTAGGATTTGTGGGTGTTCGCAAGTTTGGTCGATCGACTCAACACAATTTTCCAATTAATTTGTCAGTATTTAATCAGAACCCAAAAAAGTCAGGTGTCCGTCTGTACCGCCAGCGGTTCAGTATACTGATTTTATTCATGTAATTTTTGCAACAACCATGCCTACTTATACTGGAATTTCTAGCGAAGCATTTCAGCATCCCCTCGATCGCCAAGCCGAAGAAGCGTTACGCAGCGTACCGGGATTTGACTTAATTGCCAGCAAATTTGTAGAATTTATCTACGAACGACCGCAATTCGTTTACTTAATGGGAAATAGCATTCAGGTCGGGCCGCGCCAGTATGCCAGCATTTATCACATATTTCGGGAGTGCGTGCAGGATTTAGATGTTTTTCCAGAACCGGGTTTGTTTGTGTCTCAAAATCCCGCAGTTAACAGCTACGCCCTAGGAAAAAACCAGCCTTACATAGTGTTAAATACGGGTCTTTTAGACTTATTGGACGAGGCAGAAATCAAGGCAGTGCTAGCTCACGAGTTGGGACACATAAAATGCGGCCATCCAATTTTAAATCAAATGGCGATGTGGGCGATGAGCGTCGCCTCGACCATTGGCGAGATGACTTTCGGGCTGGGAAATATGGTCGGAAGCGGTTTAATTTACGCTTTTTATGAGTGGCGGCGCAAGGCGGAATTATCCGCAGATCGGGCGGCTTTGTTAGTAACTGATGATTTGAATAGCGTGATGAAGACGATGATGAAACTTGCGGGAGTTAGCAGTAAATATGCTGACCAATGCAGTTTGCAAGAATTTATCCGCCAGTCTGATAACTATCAAGAGCTCGATCGAGACAATCTCAATCAAGTGTATAAATTTTTACTTTACAACGGCGGCCAGGGCGTGATGCTGAGTCACCCTTTCCCGGTGGAACGCCTGCGGTATTTGCGAGACTGGGCAAGTTCCGAGGAATACCGCCAAATTAAGCTGGGGAACTACAAGCGGGCGGTATCCGAGGGTGCGGTTGATGTCAAGTCCCAAACGCCTAACAGCGAGACGGAGGCTTTGCGCCGTCAGATTGAAGAATTGCAGCGGGAGATCGATCGGCAAAAATCAAAGCGAAACTAAGTTTCAATTCCTCGTCCCCAGGCTCTCTCTGCCTGGGGAACCAGTTACTCTTGTGGGGTGGGCATCCTGCCCGTCTCAAAATCGAGATTATTTTCGAGATTTAGCGGATCTGTGGCAAAAAGGAAGGTAAAAGGAAGGTAAACCAGTGAGAGACTTACTCGGAACTGGCCTCCAATCTAAAAACTGTCCCCTCCTTTCGGAAATCTGTTTCCGACGAAGTGTAGTTTAAATCAAGAGAAGCTTATAACTCAACCGGGCTAAAAAAAAATGATTATTGATAAACCAATGAATACTAACAAGTCAACTTCTAATTTTTTCGGCAACGTGGGAAAAGTTGCGATCGCCATGATTCTTCTGGCTGGCGGCATGGCATTTACAAATCCTGGGAGAGATCAATACCTAACTTATGCTTCCGGCGTACTCCAAAACGAGTTGGAAAGCACTGTGTGCAAAGATTCTCGCGTGCCGAAAGCTTTGGGCGGCATTACAGATACTTTGATCGGCAGTTGCAAGAATTTGCTGACTTCGCAGCGGGGCACGATCGAAAGCTTGCTCGACAATACAACGCAGCGTCAAAATTTAGGTGTGGTCAGTATTTACACAACTGAACTGGGCAAAAAAAGCTATCAAACGGTTGGAGCTTTTGGTAATTTTGTGACGCTGCCACCTAGTTCAGAAAATGCTCAAAAGTAGAGTCAAATTAAGTTCAATTGTCGAAACCGGGTTTTGTCAAAAGCCCGGTTTTTGCTTAGGTAATTCTCTCTCAGGAAATCTCAATAAATTCGGAGATCGGTAGCACATATTTTTAATCATGGCCCCTATTAGAGACAAATTATTAAGTTTTCTTAAAGAACAAAACTTATTGTCCCACTTAATATTAACATGATCACTATAAAGTTTTAGGTTTAAGAAATAAGCAGATGGCAATGCAATTAAGTAAGGGTGAGAGATTTAATATGTCTCAGGAAGCGCCGGATTTAAAAAAAATGGCGATCGCCCTCGGTTGGCAGGTGACAGAGGCAGGAGAAAGCTACGACATTGATGTCTCTGCGTTTATGCTAGGTTCTGACGGCAAAATACCTAACGATAAATATTTTATATTTTACAATAATCTGCAATCCTTTGACAGTTCGGTACTGCAATCGATTCCTGAAAAAAACAACGGATATCAAGAGAATAAGACTATTTACGGCGTTATCTTAGAAAGAGTTAATCCTGAAATTGAGGAAATAACTTTTGTTGTCACTATTCACGAAGCAGAGAAATTTAATGCAAATTTTAGCAATATCAAAAATGCTTTTATCAAAATTAGCAATTTGGATACAAAAAGCGAACTGGTTCGTTATGAATTAAAAGAAATTTTTTCGCGAGAGACTGCGGTAGAATTTGGTCGTTTGTATAGAAAGAATGGAGAGTGGAGGTTTCAGGCGGTAGGAGCAGGATATCAGGCAGGATTGCAGAGTTTTGTTGACAAGTATTGCAGCTAAAACAGTAATAATATTGCTCCAATTACTCACGAGTTGGCAGCGGGAACAGCCGATGATTTGCAGTTCCCGGCTGGGAAGTTGGACGTGAAGCCAGAACCGGAAGCGGAACAGTCTCGTCTGGAGCTTTTGGTGACTTTGTTACCTTGCTACCTAGTTTTGAAAATGCTCCAAACTAATGTCAAATTAAGTTCAATTGTAGAAACCGCTTGGGGCAAAAAGCCTGGTTTTTACTTGGGTAATTCTCTGTAAGTAAATCTCAATAAATTCAGAGACAGGCAGCAGATATTTTTAATCAAGCCCGCGATTATAGAAACTCTGTTAAATTTCATTAATTAAATAACTTATTATGCCACTTAACCTTAAGATGAGTAGTATAAATTTTTATATTTAACAAATAAGCAGATGGGGATGCAATTAAGTAAGGGTGAGAGATTTAATTTTTCTAAAGAAGCGCCCGGTTTGAAAAAAATGGCGATTGCCCTGGGTTGGCAAGTGACAGAGACCGGACAAAGCTACGAGATTGATGTCTCTGCCTTTATGCTAGGTGCTGACGGCAAACTACCTAATGATAAATATTTTATCTTTTATAATAATCTGCAATCCTGTGACGGTTCGGTGGTGCAATCGATTCCTGATAAAAACAACCGAGGTCAAGAGAATAAGAGTATTTACGGCGTTATTTTAGAGAAAATTAATCCTGAAATTGAGGAAATAACTTTTGCGGTCACTATTCACGAAGCAGATAAAATTAAGGCAAGTTTTAGCAATATCAAAAATGCTTTTATCAAACTTACCAATTTGGATACGGGAAGCGAACTGGTTCGCTATGAATTAAAAGAGAACTTTTCCCGAGAGACTGCTGTAGAATTTTGTCGTTTGTATAGAAAGAATGGAGAGTGGAGATTTCAGGCAGTAGGAGAAGGATATCAAGCAGGATTGCAGAGTCTGGTTGACAAATATAAAAGCGGAAATAGCAATAATATTGCTCCCAGTAGTAGAGAGTTGGCAGCAGGAAAAGCAGCAGATGATTTGCAGTTGCCGGCCTGGGATTTGGAGGGGGATTCAGAACCGGAAGCGCAACAATCTCGTCAGACTCAAAGGGTACAGCCCTCACGAATTAACAATCAAGTTAATAATTCGCGAAGCCGCAAAATACCCGCAGCTTTATTAGCAGGTTTAGGGGTTTTGATATTGGGGACAGGTGCAGGGATGAGCGCCTTTATGCGATCGGGAAATGAAACGCTGAAGCAAGCGAAAATACTGGCAGTTGAAACGCAGAATGCAGGGAAAGTCACCGATGTAAATCTGCTCAGAAGTTTTGATCGACGACTTAAAGAAACGATCGCCAATTTAGACAAAATTCCTAACTTCCCCGGCTTTGGGTATCAACAAGCTAGAGCAGATTTGCTGCAACTGCGTCCGAGTTTGGTTCCAGTAGCGCAAAATTTACAGGCGGCAGAAAGTCTAGCAACGGCTCAAAAATTGGCGATGGAAGCTGCTGTGGTTGTGCAAAAACCGCCTCATCCGATCGAAGTTTGGCAGCAGTCGCAAAGTAAATGGCAACAGGCGATCGCACTTTTAGAAGCGATCGATTCACGTACACCTGTTTATAATTTAGCTCAAAATAAGTTATCTAATTACCGGGCCAATCGCGCTGTTATCAGTCAAAGAGTTGCGATCGCTCAAAAAGCCGCAACTTTCAGCAACCAAGGTTCTTTGAAAATTCAAAAGGGAGATGTTCCGGGGGCGATCGCCAATTTTACTCAGGCTTTAGCGTTGAATCCGAACATACCTCAAGCTTACCTCGGATTGGGAATTGCTACTGGCCAACAGGGAAACAAGCAGCAGGCAATTTACAATTACGATCGAGCTCTACAATTTAATCCTAACTTAGCAGAAGCTTATTTCGGTCGCGGTCAAGCATACTATGAATTGGGAAACAAGCAAAAGGCGATCGGCGATTACGAACAAGCTATTCGCGTTAATCCTAATTATGGTTTGGCTTATTTGGAACGAGGTGCTATTCGCTGTATGTTGGGAACAAAAACGCAAGCAGTAGCAGACTTTCAACAAGCTGGAGAACTTTTCTCAAAGCAGGGAGACGGAAATAATTACCAATTAGCACAAAGCTTTATTAAAGATTGTCAAGAACCGAGTGTACAGGCTGCAATCTGCGATTATCGAAGGAACATAGACTCCTTTGGCAGGCCCTGCGGTCGATCTGTTAATGTTCCGATTATAATTAGAAGAAAATCCGCGACTGCTACCTCAAACTCTGAGTCTACTGATGTTAAAAGCAATAGCAGCGTTGAAAAAATCTCGCCTGCAAATTCTGATAGCAGCAGCACAAGAACTCGCAGCAGGAGAAGAAGTAAAAGGTAAGCGGCTGTTGCATTAGTTAAGAGATGACAAAATCTCCTGGTAAGCATCAATGGTTTGTTGGGCGATCGCCTCCCAGTTATAATGCTTTTTGGCATACTCTTGGCCCTTCAATCCCCGGCGTTGGCGCTCCTGTGGATTGAGAAGTGCTGATTTGATTGAATTGGCGATCGCCCCTATTTCCAAAGGTTCTACCCAACCAGCTTCTGCTTGCTGTATGTCTTCCGCAATATGTATGCGATCGGAAATGGCGACAGGTACACCGGCGGCCATCGCTTCCGCTACAGCAATGCCAAAGTTTTCGTAATAAGAAGGCAATACAAATAAGTCGGCTTTTGTCAATAGTTCAACTTTTAAATCACCGCTCACAAAGCCAGTTATTGTTGTGTATTTTGCTAAGCTGGAATTCTGAATTTTTCCTTTAATTTGTGTTTCATACTCAGCATCTTGGGGATTTGAACCAGCTAAAATAAAGTGAAACTCTATGCCTGATTCCAAAATACTTTCTAATGCTGGAATTAACAAATCAAGCCCTTTTTTAGGTTCAATTCGCGACATAAATAAGATGATTGGCACTTGAGATTCTCGCAATCTTTTAGGAAACAAACCTGCTGTCACCCCCAATGCAATCACCAAATCCCGTGGCACAGGCATCTTGCCTGTGCAGTCCAAATCCCGTGGCACGGGCATCTTGCCTGTGCAGTTCAAACCAAATCTTTCTGAGATTTTAGCTTCTTCTTTACTTGTGAAGTGAATTGCGGCTGCCCCTGCTAAATTATGGCGTTCTAAAAGCGTGGCATAAATCTGTTTCAAGCGCTTTTTTTTCTGCAAATCGGCGGGGTCAAGCATACCGCAGGGACGCATAATATATGGCAACTTGTGATATCTAGCAATTGTGGCGGCAAAGGTAGTTACTGGTGAGAAAAGAGCGTGAATGTGGGCGAGGTCAAATTGTCGCGCATTTTCATTTAACCACTGCAATAAACTCACAGAAAACTTATATCTACGAAACGGAGAACAGCGGAAATAAATAATTTGATAACCGTTTTGTTTTATTGGTTGATTTAAGGAGACATCTAAGGGATGTTGACCGATATCTCCGTTAGAATCTGTGGTGATAATTGTGACATCAATACCTCGGGAAGCGAGGGCCGCAGAAAGCCCGAGTACCATTTGACTTGGCCCGCCGTAGACTAGGGAAATTGAGGGGATAATTTGGAGAATCCGCATGGTTAGCACTTGGTGTTAGCTGAGGTAGCTGGTTGTGTTATCATAGAAAGAATTGCAAAATTTGCACGTTATACTAATTTAGGCGATCGGAGGCAAGTTATGCTGATTGGATTCAGCGTCGGCAACTACAAATCTTTTAAAGAAACTGTCACCCTCAGCATGGTAGCCTCGTCAATTACTGAGGAAGACAAAGAGCTGGACGAAAATAATGTATTCCCAATTAATGATAAGTTAAGCTTACTCAAAAGTGCTGCTCTTTATGGAGCTAATGCAAGCGGCAAAAGCAATCTTATCGCTGCTATTAACTTTATGAAATGGTTTGTCCTCAACTCATCCAAAGAAACGCAAGTTTCAGAGGCGATCGATATTGAAGCATTCAGGCTAAGTACAGAGACAGAAAAAGAGCCGTCTTTCTTTGAAATCGTTTTTATACTTGAAGACCAAACTTTTAGGTACGGTTTTGAGGTGAACGCGCGGGAAGTTGTTTCTGAGTGGCTATTTCAAGCTGATGACAGTGAAGAAAAAATGCTTTTTGAACGGGATTTTGACAATTTTATATTAGATGATTTCCCAGAGGGACAAGGAATTATCGATAAAACCCGAAGTAATGCTTTATTTCTTTCTGTAGTCGCACAATTTAATGGTAAAATTTCAGGCAAAATATTGCTGTGGTTCAGTAAAACTTTGCAATTGATATCAGGCTTGCAAGATAGGCTATACCGCAAGGAAACTTTAGAGTCTTTTGAGAACGATCGCCACAGGCATGATATTATTGAATTCATCAAAAAATTAGACTTGGGTATTGCTGATATCCAAATCACAAATCAACCTGTATTTATTATTTCCAATAATAAGGCATTATATGCTACATCCTACGGCGGTAGTTTATATCTTAATTCTGAAAGCAAACCAACCGTGAAAACACTTCACCCGAAATATGATGCTGACGGTAAGCGAACTTCGATCGAATCATTCGATATCGAAAAGCATGAATCTGAGGGAACCAACAAACTGTTTGCATTAGCAGGCATTCTCCTGGATACTTTAAGAACAGGAAAGATTTTATTAATTGATGAACTTGATGCCAGACTTCATCCGCTGATTACTCGCGAATTAATCTGTTTATTCAATTCTAACGAGACTAATCCGCACAACGCACAGCTTATATTCACGACACACGATACAAACTTACTCAGTAGCAAAACTTTTCGTAAGGATCAAATATGGTTTACTGAAAAGGATAACAAGGGTGCTACTGATTTGTACTCTTTGGTAGAGTATAAAGTCGGGAAAGATGCCTCATTCGAGCGCGATTACATTATCGGCAAGTATGGCGCTATCCCTTTTATTGGTAATTTTAAAGAACTCATAGGTGAACTTCATGAGTAAAAAAAGTTCGTCTAGACAAAGCAAGATTCCTTACGGCGATCGAAAAGAGAAAAGTAGAAGATGGTTTTTTATCGTGTGCGAAGGTGAGAAAACAGAACCCTACTATTTTAAAAGTTTCCCGGTAGACGCAAAGGTAATTAAGCTGGAGATCACAGGAGAAGGAAGAAATACGAATAGTTTAGTAGAAAAAGCTATTCAGTTAAAAAACGGCTTAGAATTCGACGAAACAGACCGATTTTGGTGCGTGTTCGATCGCGATAAAAACCCTAAAAATCCTAACGACTTGCAAAATTTTAATTCAGCCATAACTCTTGCAAGAAATAACGGCATTGACGTAGCTTATTCAAATGATGCTTTTGAATTGTGGTATTTGCTGCACTTCCATTTTTATAATACGGGAATTTCTCGCCAGCGTTATCAAAATATGCTAACCAATAAATTGGGACACGAATATAAGAAAAACAGCGATACGATTTATGAGGAATTAAAAGACAAACAGCAAGATACAATTAAACACGCAAAACGGCTTTTAATTGAATACGATCGCCCCAATCCTGAAAGTGATAATCCTTCAACAACAGTACATTTGCTAGTCGAAGAACTTAACAGTTTTATTCCTGATTGATGAGGGAGAAAGTCGTAGAAACCTGGTTTCTAGCCACCCCATGCGTAAGCCCTGCAACTTTCGTATACCAAGGAAATTGAGGGGATAATTTGGAGAATCCGCATTAGGGATAGTTATTTAAATCAAAATACCAACATCTCCCATTACCAAATTTAATTATCTGCAAAAGGCTGCCCATCTAGCTGTTCAGCTTCCTCTCTCTTTGTTGCTGTAATTTGAGTATTGTGAGCCATTGTTTTGGAAAATTCATACATTTCACTGGCTTTTGCTTCCGCAGCTTTCACAATTTCAAGGATTTCCAGCAGTAGGCTTTCATCTGGTAATTGTTTCATGGCAATGCTTCTAATCTCTCAACTACTTTGTCTATCATAATTTTCGATTCGGGAGCCATCTGTAGCAAGGCTGCTAAATAATCTCCTGCTTTTTGAACATCTTCATCGGGCACACCATCCATCAATACATTGCCCACCATGTGCTCGGCTTGTAAGCGAACACCTGCTACGTTAAATTGAAAATTACTGATCGAAGAAAAGTATTGCATCAGTATTTCATTTTGTGGAAAAAGAGACATTGCTCTTCTAAGTGCAAAAAGTCCCTGCGTTGCTTGGCGCTCTGTATCGTCTAGTACCTGGTAGAGTTCGGTAACCAAAGAGCGTATGTCGGAAGGAATAGCCATTTACGACAGTTTTTATTTAACACTTGCATTATACTGCTAACAGTTACAACAATTCTTTGTAAAATTCCAACAACTGCTCAGCTAAAGCTTTATTTGTATAATTGCTCATCGCTCTATGATAACCCCGATCGCCCAAATCAGCGGCTAACTCCGGCGACTCCATCAATTTCTGCAAACACTCGCGCAAAACCCCTGCATTTCCCTCCGGGAAGACTAACCCCGCATCGCCGATGACGTGGGGAATTTCCCCCGAGTCGGAACCGATTACCGGAATTTTACAGGCCATCGCTTCGATTAAAACGTGACCGAATTGTTCTTTCCAGCCCACAGTGGTCAAAGTTTTGAATTTATAGCTGGTTTGCGAGGGCAATACCAAACAGTTCATTAAGTTAATGTAGGGGGGGATTTCTTCGTGGGAAACGCTTTCTACCCAGATTATTCGGTCGCTGATTCCCCATTCAATACATTTTTCGGCGAGGTGCGCACGCAATTTTCCTTGTCCTACTAACAGCCACTTCCAAGGGAGTTTTTTCCACCCAGCCAAGGCTTCAGCTAAAGTTAGCAGTCCTTTTTCTTCGACAAATCGCCCTACAAATCCTACCACAAAATCGGTCGGTTCAATGCCGAACCTGCGCGATAAATCAGCGTTTTTACCAGTACGGCGAAACAAAGTTTCATCTACTCCAAGTTGAGGCATTACTTTCACCGCACCTTGATAGCCCCGCTGTCGCAAAATGTTAGATCCATCTAAGTTGCCTGCAATAATTCCATCGGTGTGCTGAAGATTGTAATTTTCTAAGAGTGAAACGGGCCAGTTCAATCGATAAGGGAGATTCCACCAGGTAAAGAATATATTTTTTGCTTGCAGTTTTAGCAGTCTGTTTAGTAAGATTAGCTGAGCACAAGCGAGGGATTTTGAACCTTGTTCAACTTGGATAATCTGCGGTCTAAACTTTTGCAAAACTTCAATTAAATCAGTGCCAAATGTTAGCAAACCTTGATTATTTTGGCTATAATTAGATAGGGGAACTACTTTAAATGAACTTTTCTGATAGAATTGCGTTTCTATAATTTTATTTTGTATGCCTCCGGGTTTCCAACGCTGCGGCACTACAACTGTTACTTCAATATCGGGTTCTAGGTTTGCTAATATCTTGAATTTTTCCCGATTGATGTCAACTATATAGGTGTGGCTGGCAACGAGAATTCTCATTTTTTAGTCAGGGATAATTGACAATTGGTAATAATAATTATTTAGCATTAATGTGATCTTGATGGGTGTAAATTTGTCCGTCGTTCGATAGGGACTGAATTAATGTATTGATGGCACTGATAAAACCGAGGATATAAAAACTAAATCGAACAATTATTTTAATGGGCGATCGACTTTTATGGCAAGGCGGATTCCCCAAAACGTGGCAGTCAAAGAGTTTGGTGAAAAATCGCAGGCATTGAAAGGCTGTTAAATTTTTTAATCCCATGAGGAAATGGTTGTGATAAAATGTGATTTGATATTCGATCGATCGCGTGCTGACATCGTGACATCCACCGCTCTCTTCCCCTAAGTGAACTAAACAGGCATTGGGATCGTACCAAATTTTCATGCCAGTCGATCGCAATCTCAAACAAAAATCCGACTCCTCCCGTACCGCACTCCCTGCAAACCGCTCGTCAAACCTCAGCCCGCACTCGGCAAAAACTGAGGAGCGAAATGACATATTGCAGCCTCTAGCCGAGAGCACCTGCTGCGGTTTTACTGTATGCACCAAATCGATAAAATACCACGCAATGCCTGCATCCATCGCTTCAGAGGGCAAATATTCGATCGCCAAATCACCTCCAGAATTATCCAGTTTCATTCTGTCAAAAACCCTGCCCGCCACACATCCCACATCAGGTTTTTCTAAATAGTTGTCAGCGTGAGCCGCCAAAAAACCATCTGGCAATTGTACATCATCATCAATAAATAAAATAATCTCTCCAACTGCGCGGCGCACTGCATAATTTCGAGCAGCAGGTAAACTCGCCCAATCTACCCTAAACCAGCGAATTTTGTCAGCATTTGCCAATTCCTCTAAATAAACTTGAGTTTCTGATTCGTGGGTGCGAGTTTGATCGATTACCAGCACTTCAAAATTCGGGTAATTTTGCCGGATTGCATCAGCCAATGTCTCTCGCAGGGGCTGCTCGCGGTTGTAGGTGGGTATCACAACAGAAATCATCATCACACAATTGAGTGAAAATAAAGTTAAGGGTAGGCAGGATGCCTGCCCCACTCGTTATTTTTGGAGAAGTTGATTAAAACTAGAAATTAATAGTTAGAAATTTTGATTTCTGAATTTTGAATTAAAGGATTTCAACTCAAAACTCAAAACTCAAAATTCAAAAGTTTTAGCAATTCCCCATTTCCATCAGATAGCTATGTGTTGCCCAACGGCTAAAACTAAATTTTCAGTCCAGAAATTAGCCAATTCGGCGCTGGCAGCTTCTACCATAACTCGGATTAGCGGTTCAGTGCCAGAAGCGCGAACCAAAACCCGTCCCTGTTCTCCCATTGCAGTTGTAGCACGATCGATCGCACTTTGCATTGCCTCACACTCCTGCCATTTCAGGCGTTTTTCGCGATCGTCCACCCGAATATTTCGCAGCAACTGCGGATAAGTTTGGAAACTGCCACTTACCAATTGTGCCAAAGATTGCCCGGACTGGCGCACCAGCGAAGCCAAGTGCAAAGCTGTCAGCAAACCGTCGCCGCTAATACCGTAATGGGGACAAAGAATGTGTCCCGACTGTTCGCCGCCCAACATCGCACCAGTGCGCTGCATTTCAGCGTGAACGTACTGATCTCCCACGTTGGTTCTAGTTAGTTTGCCCCCCAATTCTTCCCAAGCTCGCTCGAAGCCGAGGTTAGCCATTACAGTAGAAATAATTAAATTGGATGGTAACTGTTGGGAGTCGCGCAACTGCCGACCCCACAGATAAAGAATGTAATCGCCGTCAATCGATCGACCTTTGTTGTCAACACCCAAAACTCGATCGGCATCGCCGTCAAAAGCAAATCCCAAATCAGCATTGTGTTCCAAAACAGCCGCTTGCAAACTGTCGAGATGAGTAGAACCGCAGTTAACATTAATACGAGATCCATCAGGAGAGTCGTGCAAACAGATCACATCCGCACCCATTTGCGCGAACACCGCCGGCGCCAAACCCGCGGCCGCCCCCCAAGCCAAATCCAAAACTATCCGCATTCCCTCCAAATTCATCTGTTGCAGCGAATCACAGAGGGAAGTGGCATAATCTTTAACCAACTCAGACCGATGGTAGTGGTGTCCCAAACCCAAGCTAGCAATTGGAACCTTTGCCCCCCGGATTCCCGCTTCGATTTGTTCCTGCAACTGCTGCGACAGCTTCGAGCCGTTTGAGTCGAAAAACTTAATGCCGTTGTCTTCTGGGGGATTGTGAGAAGCCGAAATCATCACTCCGCCGACCGACTCCGAAACGCTTGCCAGATAAGCAACGCAGGGAGTGGGACACAATCCCAAATTCCACACTTCCAAACCGGCGGCCGTCAAACCCGCTGACAGTGCCATTGCCAGCATATCGCTGGAATTCCTGCTGTCTTGTCCCAAAATCACAGGCCCCTGGTTGGGGGAATGTTGCCGTAGAACTTGTCCAGCCCAGAAGCCAACTTGCAGGGCTAAGGGTGCATTCAGCAATTCTCCAACTTTCCCGCGAATGCCGTCTGTGCCGAAGAGTTTGGTATTGGGCAGGGAGAGGCTATCTCCCAGCAGAATCGTATCGCGTTTGACTGGCTGTACCGAGTTAGCCGCCGGAAACTCGCTGCCACGAGGGCGCGAAGGTGTCTGAACCATATT
Organism: Microcoleus sp. N9_A1; assembly: GCF_036701795.1. NCBI lineage: Bacteria > Bacillati > Cyanobacteriota > Cyanophyceae > Oscillatoriales > Microcoleaceae > Microcoleus > Microcoleus sp. N9_A1. The sequence continues at coordinate 11,089 of NZ_JAUBRI010000048.1, read as the reverse complement.
CACTCCTTTAGGAATATTCACACTCACACTTTGGGTTCATGTTACAACTGAAAGCTTTATTTTCAGCCTAAACTCCATTTATTTCGTCAATTGCTGAAGCAACTTGCTCTGACAACCTACGCACAAAGCTTAGCTTCATCGGAAAAGTTTGTATCGTATCCAAGGGAAAAACTTTTAGTACCGGGGGCGCGCCAACGCCACGAAACCCGGTTTCTTCCTGTCTCCAGGCTTGACGCTGCTGCGGTTTGATCCTGTCAGCAACTGCGGGTATAGAAGGTTAATGCTGTATTGCCGTATACTTTGTGGCGACAAATTTCTAGGCCGGAAATCGCTTGTGTCGATCGCTCCGGGCTGTGTTCGATCGCGATTTCGCCGAGGAGTGCTAGCATTTCTTGGCTGGCGATCGTGTTTAACACAGGTTCGTACAAGTCGCTGGCGTAGGGCGGATCGAAGTAAATGCGATCGAACTGCTGTCCCGCTAGTGCCGTCAATTTTGCGATCGCGTCTCCCCGCAATATTTGGACTTCTTGAGAAGAATCTGCTATTTTCTCCCAGTTTTCGCGGATAATTGCACAAGCTTTCGCCGACTGTTCGATACCGGTGACACTCGCGGCTTGCCGACACAAAGCCTCTGCACCCATCGAACCACTGCCGGTACAAATGTCAAGCCATCTACAATCTGCGATCGTCCCTTGCCAAATATTAAATAAAGCTTCTCTGACTCGCGAAGGTGTAGGGCGAGTTGCGAGTCCCGGCAGGGTTTTGATTTGGCGATTGCCACAGATTCTCAGGCTCATTTAGGAAGAAGGAAGTTCGGCAACGGATTTTGTAACGGATGTAACGGATGTAACTCACATCTTGCACCATTCTCGCTTAACAGGCAAGATGCCTGTTCCACAAAGAGTGAATTTTCTTGTGGAACAGGCATCTTGCCTGTTCCTAAACAAGTAATTGAGAATGGTGCAACATCTCAGATGTAACGGATGTCCGGAAGGAAGAATACTTTTAAAAATGTCAAACCCAGTTTCGGCAATCTACCGGGATTTTCAAGACTCATGCCACCTAAGCAGGTACTTTTTCCCTCACCAGACTGACAAAATTTGACAGCATTTGCAATCCCGTAGTCGAAGACTTTTCCGGGTGAAATTGCACAGCCATCAGATTGCCTTTAGCTATAGCCGCCGTCACATTTTGACTACCGTGAGTCACAATTGCCGATCGCACTTCCAAATCAACTGGATCGACATAATAAGAATGCACGAAATAAACCCAAGGATCGGACGGTAAATTTTGCCACAGCGACAAATCCGGCTGAGTTAATTGCAATTGATTCCATCCCATGTGGGGAATTGTCAAACCCGGTTCCGAGCGAAATCGGCGCACTTTTCCCGCAATAACGCCCAATCCCGGTTCTACGCCTTCTTCGGAACTTTCAAATAGAATTTGCAAACCCAAACAAATGCCTAAAAAAGGTTTCCCCGAGGCGATCGCCCTTTTTATCGGTTCTATCAAATTGCGCGATCGTAAATTCTGCATTGCCGGGTCAAAGGAACCCACCCCCGGCAAAACCACCGCATCCGCCTGCTCGATTATAGCAGGAGAATCTGTAATTTTTGGTACTGCACCCACATTTTCCAAGCCTTTACAGACCGAGTGCAGATTGCCCATGTCATAGTCCACTACTGCAATGACAGACATTGACTTACTTGCCTTATATTATCAATATCAGTATTATTGCACAAATATGACGGCGAAAATCCTGCTCACCTCATTTGATACTTGGCTTCCCCATCAGAAATCCAACTCTTCGGACGATTTATTAGCCAAGATTTCCCAAATCAAATCTTTGCCTGATTCCCTGACTTTTTTGAGGAAACTGCCAGTAGATTTTCAGCTAGCACCTAATTTAGCGATCGCCAAAATCAACCAACTCCAACCCGACACTATTATCTGCTGCGGCATGGCCGAGAGTCGGCAAAAATTAACCGTAGAATCTTGCGCTTGTTGCGATCGCGACATTCTGAAAACCGTAGTTAATCTCGAACCGCTAGTCGCTGATTTAGCAGCAACCGAAATCAGTCACGAAGCAGGAAAATTTGTATGCGAAGCCCTCTATTATGCAGTTTTAAAACACCTTGCAGATTCTCTACTTAGCACCAAATGTATTTTCGTACACGTACCAATTTTGACAGAAGAAAATGCCGACAAAATTGTCGCCGATTTTTTATTAATTTTAACTCGCCTCACTTAACAACTGACAACTGACAACTGACAACTGCCAGTTGCCAACTGCCAAGTCTTTAGCCGCCGTAATTCCAACCGGTGCTTTCTAGCAGCAACGGATTGCCTTCTCGGTGGACGCCGGCTGCCAAAACTTCTCCCACATAAACCGTGTGATCCCCGTGTTCCACAGCACCGACAACTTTGCACTCGATGTAACCCAGAGAATCCGAGATAATCGGACAACCAGTTTCCGCGCCCGGATAAAATTCTACATCCTCAAATTTATTGCCAACGCGGCGCTGCTGTTTAAAGAATTTCTGGGCTAACTCTTTTTGCCCTGCTTCTAGGAAACTCAAAGCAAAGACACCGCTGGCTTTGATCATGGCGTGGGATTTGGAGTCTTGCTTGACGCAGTTGACAACTAAGGGAGGGGTAAAGGAAGATTGCATCACCCAGCTAGCGGTGAAACCGTTGACTTCCTCCCCGTCTTTGACACCGCAGATGTACAATCCGTGAGGGATTTTCCGCAAGATGGTCTTTTTAGCTTGTTCGTCTAGCACGGGCTTACCTGTTCGATCTATAATTCTACACCGCCCAGTTTACCAATGTCGCGCACCCAAACCCAACTGTCTTAAGGGCGATCGCCATACCGAAACTGTTGAGATTGCCAATATTGTTTTTTTCGATACCAAATCTTCTGCTTCACCCAACATTTATTTTTATTAAGTTAAATTAAGTTCCTCGGATTTTTTTGCAACTAACTATATGCTGTGTTAAAACTTTAGCCATTAATATTGCAATCTCAACGTAGTTGCTCAATTCGTTAACAAAATCGGAGATAATTCGATGACAGAATCGTTTAAGCGGAACTTTGGTTTAGGTCTTTTAGCCGTCAGTATATTATCTCTAATTTGTTTCGGCATAGTAGGGATTGGCAGAGACGGCTCGCTCAATGCTGACGGTGCCGTCCTTTATGCTGCTGGACGTGCTTGGCTGACGGGTTTGAATGCCTACAACCACGATATGCTGACTAAAAGTGTAGCAGGAATAAAGGAAATTGACGGTCTGGAAAATGCCGCTTTCTTTTATCCTCCTCAATCAGCCGCATTGTGTATGTTGGTCGGTATTTTTGATTACTCTGTTGCCAAATTCGTCTGGCTATTACTCAACTTGCTGTCAATCGCAGCTATTATTTTCATGACTGTTCGTACCGTCAATCAACATCAAAATAATAGTGAAAATCACCTGGGCGGTTGGATTATGGCTGCGATAATTATCGGCAACCCATTCACGGCCCACGTTGTGTGGATGGGTCAAACTTCTTTGATGGCTTTTTCTGCGACCATGGCTGCTTGGTTTTTCAGCCAACGGGAAAAATTTGTATGGGCAGGAATCTGTTTAGGTATCGCCAGTTTTAAGCCACAACTATGCTTATTGCTCGGTATTTGGTTTTTGCTAGAACGGAACTGGAAAATATTAGCTGTAGCCTTCGCAACGGTTACAATTATGAGCGCTTACCCATTGGTGCTGTACGGCGGGCCCGTTGGGATGCTGGCAGCATGGCATCAAGGAATTCAAGACAGCTATAGTTCTTTGCCTTTCAATCAACCGGGGTTTCAAGATAAAGTTGGTATGGAAAGTCTTTTCGCTTCTTTCGGCTTGAAGATACCGGCTATCAAGATTGTGGCAGTAATTTTAGCGGTTCTGCTGTGGGTATTCCGCAATAAAATTAATCGAGAAGATGTCTTGGCTCTGCTGATGGGTATATCCTTCACTTTTCTGGGATATACTCACGTTTATGATTATGTAGGTTTGTTCCCGATTGTGACATCGCTGTGGCTGTATTGCAGCAAGAATAACCGCAAAGCTTCAATCGGCAGTATTGCTTTAGTTTTTCTGCTGTTTTTTCCGAGACGGATATTTTTAGCTGCGGGTTTGCCTTTTTTGATTCACTGGAGAACAATTGTTGTTTTGATGCTGGTAGTTGGTGTTCTTGCATTCAGCATGAAAGCTAAATCCAATCAAGGATTTCTGCAAAAAATGGCTTGATTTTCGCAGAGTTGCCAGGGGCAGAAATTATCATAAGAGGCGCTTGCCTCATAAACCCGGTTTATACGCCGCAAAAATCCTGGTTGGGCGACTAAATATCTACGAATAAACCGGGTTTATGAACTTCAAAACTCATCGAGGGGCGAAGGGTTGCCAAGAACGAAGAAATCTCAAAACTCTTGTGCAACTCCGTGCTTCTTAAACCAATCTTGCATCCGTTTCCAAGCATCCTCAGCTTCTTTTTCCCGGTAACTGGGGCGATAGTCGGCGTTAAAACCGTGCGGCGTATCTGGATAAAGCACTATTTCGGAACCGCTGCTGCCAGTTTTGAGAACTTGTCGCATTTTCTCGACTGTATCGTTGGGAATTGAGGTGTCTTTATCGCCGTAAAGCCCCAATACGGGCACTTTCAAACTGGCTGCAATGTCGATCGGCTGTTTGGGAGTTAAATCCGTAGAATTGCCAACCACACGCCCGTACCAAGCCACTCCCGCTTTGACTTTCGGGTTGTGGGAAGAGTACAGCCAAACAATTCTGCCACCCCAGCAAAATCCTGTAATTCCCAACTTATTAGTATTGCCTTTTCCTGACTTTTGTGCCCACTCTACGGTAGCATCTAAATCAGACATAACTTGAACGTCAGGAACTTTCGAGACAACTTTACTAATAATTTCTTGGATGTCGGTGATTTTAGAAACATCACCTTGACGGGCAAACATTTCTGGGGCGATCGCTAAATAACCTAATTTTGCAAAACGGCGGCAAATATCTTGAAGGTGGGCGTGAACTCCGAAGATTTCTTGAATTACTAAAATTACTGGAAAATTGCTGCCGGTGGCTGGCATGGCTCTGTATGCTGGAATTGAGCCGTCTTTTACAGGAATTTTTACCTCACCTGCAACTAAGCCAGCAGCATCCGTATTGATAACGGCAGCGGCAATAGGATGAACTGCTAAGGCAAATCCGGCGCTTAATGCGGTGACAATGATAAATTGTCTGCGAGTTAAATCTTTCATTTGTAATGGGGAATAGGGCATTGGGCATTGGGCATTGGGTGGATCGAAGCGGGGGGATTGGGCATTGGTAATTGGAACTAACAAATAACCAATGACTAATGACTACTGACGGAAAAGCCGATCGTGCTCTGGATGGTACAAGCGCGATCGCCCTTGAGCTTCTTTCCCCAACGCCGGACTAATCACATACATTGTCGTTCTGATCAAATTATTTTCGCGTGTAGCAACGGCCATTTTGTCAAGAGGAACTAGGACAATTTTTTCATCCGGCCAGCCCAACCGATAACAAATAGCTACAGGCAAATCAGACGGGTAATGTTCCATCAACTTAGCTTGAGCCTGTTCGACATGGCGCGCGCTCAAATACAGACACAAACTTGCTTGATGAGCTGCCAAACTAGCTAATTCTTCACGTTCCGGCACTTCCGTGCGGCCGCTAATTCTGGTCAAAATAATTGTCTGCACAACTCCCGGAACTGTCAACTCAATTTTAAGTTTAGCTGCCGCAAGTTGGAAAGCGCTAATTCCCGGGATTACCTCAAAAGCAATTCCCTCGGAGGCCAAAGCTTGCATTTGTTCGCCGACGGCCCCGTAGAGACAGGGATCGCCCGAATGGAGGCGGACGACGCTTTTGCCGGCGCGCACTCGCTCCACCATCAAAGGTACAATCTCTTCGAGGGTCTTATCCGCAGTTTGGATCACTTCAGCATCTGCGCGCACTCCCTGCAAAATTTGCTCTGGGACTAGGGAATCAGCAAATAATATGACATCGGCGGCAGCCAGTAGTTTTTGAGCCTTAACAGTCAACAAATCCGGGTCTCCGGGGCCTGCACCTACAATGTATACCCCTGGAATTAGGGATGGAATCTCTGTCAAACTCATGGCTGCTAAAAAATTTGCTAAATTTACCGACGCTTCCGGATGCACCTATTTTGGTTGGAAGTAAGGGATGGTAGATGCACCCTGGTTTGAACCCTAGAGACTAACCTCTCTGGGGTTTTTTATTGATCCTCTGGGGATTTGCGATCGATATTTGCCCGATCGCTATTGGGGGAGACAACATCGGGTAAAGGTCGATCGAGCAAATAAAGCCAAGCCAAACCGCCTAACCCTAAAACAATCCCAGTCAAGCTTACCATTTGCGCCGTCCGCAGCGGCCCGAACATCAAACTATCAGTCCGCAACCCTTCAATCCAGACTCTACCCAAACTGTAAGCTGCGATATAAACCAAAAACAAAGCACCAATTTTCAAGCGAATTTTGCCCTGCAAATCGCGGAAAAACAAAGTCAGAAGCAACCCAAATACTGTCAAATTCCACAGGGATTCGTAGAGAAATGTGGGGTGGAAGTATTCAAAATTAGCGTAGGCTGCCGGCCTGCTGTTTGGGGGAATATAGAGTTTCCAAGGCAAATCCGTAGGACTGCCAAAAGCTTCGGAGTTAAAGAAATTTCCCCAGCGTCCGATCGCCTGACCGAGAATTGCCGAAGGCGCGATTAAATCTGCCATTTGCCAAAAAGAAACTCGCTGGATTTTCGCAAAAATCAAAGCTGCGATCGTGCCGCCCAAAATCGCGCCGTGAATGGCAATTCCACCTTTCCAAATCGCAATAATGTCTTCGGGTCTCTGGGCATATTGTGGCCACTCGAAAGCCACGTAGTAAATTCTGGCACAAGGAATAGCGCCCAGAACCAGCCAAATTGCTAAATCGCCCAGCAATTCTGGGTTGACGCGGCGCTTTTCGGCCAAATATTGGGACAGACTGACCCCAATTAAGACGGCAGAAGCTATCAACAGCCCGTACCAACGGATAGCTACGGGGCCGAGTTGAAAGATAATCGGGCCGGGGGATGTAAATTGAAACGCTAAGGGCAGCGCAAGAATATTTAGCACCATAAAAGTTCCATTAATTGTGCTGTAAGCCTGTCAAATTTGCATACCCTATTTACAAACTACAGAGTTTATTTTAGATGGCTGCGGTCGTTTAGACGCAATATTTGGGGAATAGTGCCGAAAAAATATTTTTTAACTGTATAAAAAATGCTGTCCTTAAAATACTTTTAGATTAAAGGCGGTACGACATCAAAAAAATTTTCAAAAAAGAGTCATAGCAAATGGCAGAACGCACCACTGTTGTTTGCGATCGCGTCTGGCTAGGTTTTGAGAAGGCAGACTTCGATCGACAGATTTAACTATTCTCAACCCTCTATAGCAATCCTAAATCATTATCACGTGCGGCGAACATAAATGTGATTTACCCAAAATCCATCTGTAGAGTGCCGTGTCCCGGACACGGCTTGGCCTTAGTCCCTACTGAAAATTATTTAGGATTGCTATATCTAGTGGTTATTGTCGTTAATCAAGTGGGAGGAGATCTCAATTTTAGCAGGAGAGGACTCGTCGCTATTTTGGGACGAGTTTTGGTCGCAGCCCAGCCAAATCAGGCTTGTACGCAAAAATATTGACAAGTTAGCTCATCCCACTTAAGATACAACCATTCCTCATCAATACCCTTAATCAATACGCTTAATTGTCAGATTTGTGACCAAGAGTCCTGGGAAAGCATCACCTGTTGGTGTTTGGCGCTGCTCCAACAACTGCACTAATCCAAATATCTCAGGTAGAGTATAGCGGTTATCAGATAAATGAGGTATGCCGAAACCCTGAAGCATCAATCTTTTCAGGTCAAAATTCGTACCTCACCTTTTTGAGAAAGGCTATAACGACTTTGACCGCAAGGTAAGTAAAACTCGATACCCAAAAAATATTGGCAGTAATATGCAAATATCAAAAAAATTAAATCTTAACAAAAAAATATGACAGCATCAAAATTTTACATTCCTTCATTGGATGGAATTAGGACTATTGCTTTTTTAATTGTTTTTTTATCTCATGCAGGAATGGGTTATATTGTGCCGGGAGGATTGGGTGTAACAACTTTTTTCTTTTTGAGCGGTTATCTAATTACAACCTTGCTGAGACGTGAATACGAACAAAATCAAGTGATTAATATCAAATATTTTTATTTGCGACGTGTAGTGCGAATACTGCCTGGTTTTTATGCAGTTTTATTTATGGCATCTATTTTAACATTACTAGGGGTATTGCAAGGCGAACTGAGACTGCCCGGTTTTTTAAGTCAGGCTCTACATTATTATAACTATTATGAATTTTTTAATGGTAACACTGGAGTAGCTATTGGTACAGATGTGTATTGGTCTCTTGCCGTTGAAGAACACTTCTACTTAATTTTTCCTTTTTTATACATACTTTTAATGAAAATGCGTTTAAAGCCCAAACAGCAAATGTTAATTTGTTGGGGTTTGTGCATATTGTTTCTACTGTGGAGATGTGTTCTAGTTTTTGGCATGGGAGCAACTGAACAGCGGATCTTTCATTTATCAGATACCCGAATGGATAGCATATTGTTTGGCTGTGCATTAGCGGTCTATGGTAACCCAGTATTAGACGCTCCCTATGGCTCAGAGCGATTTTGGAAGTATTTCTTACTACCATTAGGAATAACTTTAATTATTGTGTCTTTTATCTGTCGTTATCCAGAGTTTGAAAATACAGTTCGTTTCACTGTTCAAGGTATTGGACTACATCTTTGTTTCGTGGCTGCTATCCGTTTTCCAGATTGGCTAATATTTAAACCTCTAAATTGGAAATGGATGCGGTTTATTGGTTTACTTTCATACTCGCTTTATCTAGTACACGATACAACCCTTCAAGGTATTCATTTTTATTTTAATCAAATGCCTATGGTTGTGCAGGGAGCGATAAGTCTTCTGATTTCCTTTACATTAGCCTATGCAATTTATAGGTATATAGAGTTGCCATGCACCAAGCTCCGCAAGCGGTTTTCATCTTCTTCAAGTTAAACGCCATAAAATATTTACTAAGCAGAATTTCGCCAATTTCGTCACAGATAGACGGCAGTTTTGGTCAAGAAGTTTTAGTATAGAGAGTGATCGTAAATTTTTTCTGATGACCTATGTCCCCTACCTCCGTTTCTCAGGTGTACTCTTCTGGTAATTCCAAGGGTGCGAATCAGTCTCGCAAGACTGCTGCTTTGGCTGTTGAGTCTGGTAAAATTCCGCCGTTGTTGGGCGCGAGTTTGGCTGAGTTAACGGAGTGGGTGCAGCAAAACGGGCAACCCGCTTATCGCGGGAAGCAGTTGTACCAGTGGATTTATGAGAGAGGTGCGCGATCGCTCTCTGACATTTCTGTATTCTCGAAACAATGGCGCGAGACTGTTGCTAAAATCCCGATCGGGCGATCGACTATTCATTTGCGATCGGTCGCACCGGATGCCACAGTAAAGTATCTCCTAAAATTAGCAGACGGTCAAATTATTGAAACAGTCGGCATTCCCACCGATAAACGGCTGACTGTGTGCGTTTCGGCGCAAGTTGGCTGCGCGATGGGCTGCGATTTTTGCGCCACCGGCAAAGGCGGTTTCAAGCGCAATTTAGAAGTAAACGAAATCGTCGATCAAGTCTTGACAGTACAGCAAGATTTCGGCCGCCGAGTCAGCCACATCGTATTTATGGGGATGGGCGAACCGCTGCTGAATTTCGATAACGTCGTAGCTGCTGTCAAGTGTTTGAATCAAGACGTAGGAATTGGACAGCGCAACATCACCGTTTCCACAGTCGGCATCCGCAATCGCATCACCCAACTAGCCGAACATCAACTGCAAATTACCCTCGCCGTCAGCCTCCACGCTTCCAATCAAAGATTGCGCGAAGAGTTAATTCCTAGCGCCCGCCCTTATCCTTTGGGTGAGTTAGTGGCAGAATGTCGGGAATATGTGCGATCGACCGGCCGCAGATTAAGCTTTGAATACGTGCTTTTAGCAAACGTAAATGATTTACCAGAACACGCAGCCGAGTTAGCAAATCAGTTGCGCGGTTTTCAGTGTCACGTCAATTTAATTCCTTACAATCCGATTCAGGAAGCTGAATATCAGCGACCGACTCCCAATCGAATCAACAGTTTTGTTTCGGTTTTGAAGGAAAAGAAAATTGCAGTTAGCGTGCGGTATTCTCGCGGCTTAGAAGCAGATGCCGCCTGCGGACAATTGCGGGCTTCTGAGGTTGAAAAATAGATTTTTAACCGATAAATAATCTTGTAGGGTGCGGAGCGAGTGCGTGATTTCATCAAAAATCGACCAGCTACGATCTGACGCACCCTACTACGAGCTGTATCGATCGGGAACAGTTGGTGTTGGAGTTCGTATAATTTGGGATGAACAATTAGGGTGGAAGAAATAATTGGCTATAATAAAATACGTCATTTTTGATTTAGATGATACACTTTGTGATTATCAGAAAGCTAAAAAAAACGCAATAAATCTTGTTAATCGAGTTCTTGAATTATCTGGGATAGATGTTAACCAATTCTGGAATAGTTATAGCTTAATAGAACCTACGTTGTTCCGACAATTTGTTAATGGAGTTATTTCAAGGGACGAGTATAGGTTGCGTCGCTATGCTGATGTTATACAAGGCGCTCACGAAAATCCTTTAGCGTTTTCTTCAGCACTAAATTCTATTTACATGAAAGAGGCTAATCACGCAATAACATTATTTGATGATGTGATTCCCTTACTAAAAACTTTAGAAGACAAAGAAATTAATACTGCTATTCTTACAAATGGGCCTTGGGACGGGCAAAGCGAGAAAATTAAGGCATTAAACCTAGCTCAATATATTAAAAAAATCGGGAGCATCCCATTAAGGAAGTAAGTATTTATACTTAGTTTAGAAACAGGTAAAATGTTAAAAAATCACACCT
>NZ_JAUBRI010000047.1:0-62026 GCF_036701795.1 Microcoleus sp. N9_A1 | reverse complement strand
ACCAAAAACTTTCTCCAGTTTTCGGGGCAACTGCCCCATATAAATAGAAGGCTTTAAAATTCCATTGAACTTTACCTTTTGGCTTAACTCCCAAAGCTGTAATTCTTTTTCTCTCAATCGTTTTTAAGCCAATTCTAGTTTCATCTTGAGACCAATACTTGACCCCCTTTTTTGCTGGACTAGGAGTCGTAGACTCCAACCAGCAAGCCATTTTCAGAAATTTATTGAGTGTCTTTTTGAAAGCAATAGCTGCTTGCTCATCTTTTTTTATACTGGAGCGTCTTGGTACTTTTAGTTTAGCTTTCATTCGATAGTGTAAGTGTTTGTATAATGTGTGATAATTGATTGATATTTTATAGTTGTTTTCCACCCATTTAGCAATTTGCTTATAACTCTTGAATTCACATGACTCATCACTTAACTTTTTTGACAATCCAGCTATTACGCCCGAGGGAATTACTCGCGGTCTACCCGTTGATTGCCGTATTTCTAACAATCCTGATAGACCGCCACTACTATATTTTTTTAACCATCTATGTACAGTAACTCTATGTACCCCTAAACGTTCAGCTACATCTGTCAGACTTAGACTATAGCCAGCTTTTAAGCAATAAAGTGCTTGGATTTTTTGTCGATTAATTACAGTTCGTTGTTGTGACAAAATTATTTTCAACTCCTTGACTGTTGCATCAATTCTTTCTTGATAGTTGACCTTCCTAAAAAATCCCTTAATTTTCTGACATTGTAGCACTTATTTGGCAAAATGGTATAATTCCAAAGTTTTTAGATGTTAACAATGAAATTTACCACACAGTTATAACTCGCGGTCAGCCTGTCTTGGCTGCGGGAGAAGCCGAGATTGTGGGTAGTAACGGTTCATATATTTTGCTAAAAATCAGCAATCACAGCGGGCATTTCCAACCCACTTCAGAAAGTTTAGAACTAGGAATTACAGCCTTTAGGCAGCAAGGAGTTGATATAAGTCATTATGATAGAGAAGATGTGGAGTAGATAAATTATGACTCAATCTCCTACGACAATATCGATCGATCGCATTCTCGAACAAGATGCCGAATCTGTACTGATTTGGGCAAACAACGTATTTTCAGCTCAAACCGCCCAACCACAAGACTTTAACTGGCTGTTATTAGCCGATGCGGCCTCTGCAAAGGCTCGAAAAGGTGAAAATAGTTCCGGTTTGTTCGATCGCACATGGGCAGAAGTAGCGATCGCAATATACGATCGCAAGGCCGATGAAGCCGATCGCAAAAAACCAGGTAGTGGCGAGTCTTTTACGATTTCCTCAATGATGCTGCGGGCTGCGGGGATAGGAAAACTCGGAGTAATTTATGAGCATCCTGTTCTCGATGTTAACTTAATTCTAAAATGGTTTTGGGATAACATCAAAGAGTCGCGGGAAGATGTGGAAAAAAAGGCGGCTAATTGGAAAACGCTACCCATTGCAGAAATTCGCGAGTTAAGACAACTAAAAAATCGATTGAAAGTTATTGCTGCACTAGCTGACACTGATAAATGTGTTTTAGATGAAGAACTCAGCACTTGGCTTTCAGTGCGGGAGAAACTGCCATAAGTGCGATCGCGAGCGAGTCCCAAAGGAGATAGAGTCATGTTTGACTATAAAGTTGTAGAAAGTAAACTCCATCAAGTCATTAACATCATCAAACCACAACTGTCAGAAACTCAAATAGAATTTATGGTTTCAGATATTCAGGCTGGCGAGTGGAATTTAGCGTTAGAGATTTTGTGCGATATTCTCATTGAAGAAGAAATTCCCATAGATTTAAAGGGTTATGAACTCTTGCAAGAAGTGGGCAATATCTTGAACATGGAACGAGAAACTTGGGAGATGCTAAAAGTCCAAGTAACTCCTTGAGATGAGTTTCAATAAAGGAGTTTTTTTATGTCTCGCACATTAGATATTTTTCTAGACTTTCCGCAGGACATCGAACATTTAATCAAAGAATTAGAGTTGATATTGGCTCTAAAATTCGAGCTTGTTTCTGATGGTACTGACAACTGGTATGAGTTTCGCAACTCAACAATCACTCTTACTATAGGAAACCATGATTTTGAAAACGATCGAGATATAAAATTTGAAGAATACCCTTATAACCTATCAATCAGAGCGCTGAACATCTCGAATGAACTTGAGAGGCAAAAGTGGCGTGATGATTTTGCTAGTTATGTTTTCCAAAAGTTGAAAGCTACAGAAAGCTATCGTTTAATGCTGGTGGATGACCTACAAGTGAAGTTAGAGGAGTTTGCGCCATTGGTGAAGATTTGATCGAACATCATAATAGGCTTAGAGGAAACAGGAAATTTAAAGGTAGTTTTCCATACCTTTAAACAAACCGATCGCACTTCTTGCATAATTTGGCTCATTTGGGCCCGTAAAGCTAACTTCAGCGATAAATTATCGAATATGTTACACTTTATGTCTAGAGAAGAGAAAGGGAGTCAAACAAAATGACAACTATCCAATCAATGACAAGTGCAATAACATCCCTTTATGAACAGGATTTTTATCTGTGGCTACAGACAACTATCAACTTATTAAAAGAGGGAAAGTTTTCTGAAATAGATTTAGAGAACTTATTAGAGGAACTAGAAAGTATGGGGAGAAGCGATAAAAATGCTTTAAAAAGTAATTTGAGGGTACTTTTAATGCACTTGCTTAAGTATAAATATCAGCCAGAAAAACGAACAAATAGTTGGGTGTACACCATTCGTGAACATCGTAAACGCATCCGAGATACCTTCAAAACCAGTCCGAGTTTATATCGTTTTTTTGAAGAGATTTTTAATGAATCTTATCAAGATGCTAGGGAGTTAGCCGCAGATGAAACAGGTTTATCTATTGCGACATTTCCCCCAGAGTCTCCATTTACTGGAGAAGAAGTTCTTAATCCTGATTTTTTACCGCCTGACAGCGATCGGCATGAAAATCCTGAAAATATTGAATAATTGAATCAGATATCCTTCTCTGTACTAATCGGTCATAGTATCATCGAATATGCAAAAGTGAGGAAATAACTGTGGTCACTGCTATTGCTGCACAGAAAAATTTTACTTTAGAAGAATTCATGGCTAATCCCCCCGACAACATGGAATGGGTGGACGGACAACTCGTTGAGAAAAATGGAGCCACGCTCAAGCATGGTAAAATTCAATCAAGGCTGGGTTGTGCTTGGGCAAATTACATGATTTTCAGCAAACAAGGAGGAGAATTTTATATTTCACCACCTTGCCGCACTAGCCGACAAATTCGCCGTCCCGATGTCGCTTATCTCACACCCGATTTAGTTGCACAATTTGGTAATCTTGCCACTTTACCCCAAAGTTTTCCGCTAATTTCCGAAATAGTTTCACCCACCGATATCGCTGAAGATGTATTTCTCAAAGCACAGGAATATTTAGAATCTAGTTGTCAGGAAGTCTGGCTAGTTTTTCCCGAAAGTCGTTTAATATTCGTGATGACTCAAAATCAAATATTGACATTTAGATCCGGCGAAACCGCCAGCACCCAACAAATCCTCATCGGTTTTAGCATAGAGGTCGATCGATTGCTAGCTTAAACTAAATTCTACAACCTTTCATTTAGCAGCACGCGACACAAAACTCTCCTCTACCCGTTGCACCAGTTCTGAAATCAAATTGCTACAATATGTTTAAGACTCCTCAGTCCGCCTTCGCGGACTTCGTTTGTAGAGCCTCGGAATTCTATTCGGTGGTATTGAATTAATATCCCACCCTTATCGGAGCAAACCGCCATGTCAGACGACTTTTCCTTAGACGAGCTTTTAAATAGAAGTTACTACGCCTTCAAAGACGCAGAAAACCAAGTGGGACAATGCAATGTTTTAGTCATCGGCAAAACCGGTGTTGGCAAAAGTACCCTAATAAATTCCGTTTTTCGCCAACGCTTAGCAGAAACCGGAGTCGGCCGCCCCATCACTCAAGGCATTCGCCAATATACCAAACCGAATTGCCCGATCGCAGTTTACGACACTCCCGGACTCGAACTCAACGCCGAACAAATTAAACTTATTCAATTAAACGTTGCTAAACTAATTGAAGACCAAAGACTCCTGCACCCCAAAGAACACATTCACGTCATCTGGTACTGCATCAATCACAGCGCCAATAGAATAGAATCAGTCGAGGAAAACTGGCTGAAAGAAATGGAAGTCAAAGATGTACCAGTGATTTTAGTGCTCACTCAAACTACATCGAAAAAGCCCAGCGAGTTTTTCAAGCAACTGGAACACATTAATTTGCCAGTCAGTCAAATCATTCCAGTCATGGCTGAACCGGAAGAAATAGATGAGGATTATACAGTAAAATCTCACGGTTTAGACAAGTTGGTGGATGCAACTTTTCAACTGCTGCCGGAAGTCGCTAAAAAAGCTTTTGTGAAAGAACAAATTGCCAATGTTTCGCTGAAATCTGACATGGCATTTAAGTATGTAACTGGTTATGTTGCCGGTTCTGCGATTGTTGGCGCGACTCCTGTACCGTTTGCTGATGCGCCGATTTTGATGGCGATGCAAACGGCAATGATTGCTAATATTACTGTGATTTTTGGAATGCCCTTTGATAAGGGGTTTGTTTCGGCGATGCTGTCTGCGATTAGCGGGGCTGGCGGGGTTACTGCTGTGGGTAGAAGTATTGTGACTAATTTGATTAAAATGATTCCCGGTGCTGGTACTATTGTCGGCGGTGCAATCTCCGGTGCAACGGCGGCAACTCTCACCCTTGCCCTCGGTTTGGCTTACATTGAAGTGCTTAAAACTTATATGAAAGCTCAAATTAATGGGGAACAAATTTCTTTGCAGCAGTTGACAAAGATGTTTGTAGATTTGTACAAGGATTATGCTAGTTCTGGGCGTAAAACTTTGAACGATGACAAACCGAATCAACCTAAGCCTCCCAATCAAATTAATATTGAGTAAATTGGGCATGGGGCATAGGGCATTGGGTATGGGTTATTTTTTTTACTCCAACTGGGATATTGCACCATTCTCAAGAAGCCTTTTATGAACAGGCAAGATGCCTGTTCCACAAAGATATTGATTTTCTTGTGGAACAGGCATCTTGCCTGTTGCTGAAAATGGTGCAATATCTCAGTTCCAATCAACTCATTCCCAATTCCCAATTCCCAATTCCCCATTACCCATTACCAATTGATTGCTACAATATGAGTGAATTCTGCAAAAAGGAGTAAATAACTATGGTAATGGTAGCCGTTTTATCAGACAATGTTTCTCTAGAAGACTTTATAGCCAGTCCCACCGACGATATGGAATGGGTGGACGGGCAAATCGCGGAGAAAAATGGCATGACAGTAAAACACAGTCGCATCCAATCTAGACTAGATTTTTCTTGGAGAAGTTACAAGATATCTAGCGGACAAGGTGGCGAAGTTTATACGGAAGTTCCTTGTCGTACTGACAGGCGAGTGCGTCGCCCTGATGTTGCTTATTTGACTGCTGAACTTGTTGCTGAATATGGCGATGTTGCTACTTTTCCTCAAAGTCCGCTGTTAATTGCTGAAATTGTTTCTCCTACTGATATTGCGGAAGATGTTTTTTTGAAGGCACAAGAGTATTTAGATTCTGGTTGTTTGGAAGTTTGGATTGTTTTTCCCGAGAGTCGCTGGATTATGATTATGACTCAAACTCAAAAGTTGACTTTTAATTTGGGGTCTACAATCAGCACTCAGTTGGTGCTGGCGGGTTTTAGTGTTGCTGTTGATGAGTTGTTGGGTTGAAAGGGAAAATTAGTTATTAAAAGATTCTAATATTTGGTAGCAAGATGCTTGACAAGATGGCGAGTTTTTGCAGGATAAAGTTAATAAATCAGTTCACGATCGCACTTCGACCAAAGAAACCGGGTTTTTACCGAATTTAAGGGCTGCAATCAAGAATTTTCGTAAAAAACCCGGTTTCTGAACCCCATGTGTCCAGGAGTATAAATTTTGTGAATTTGCACAAAATCACCGACAGCGGTAAGATATCTATTGCTTTGTTTGCAAATTTACCGTAAATTCCCATTGGGAATTCAAACCAGTAATCGAAATATGTCTAAAACTTACACAGTTGAATTACTTCACCAAGGCAGCACCTATACCGTAGAAGTGCCGGAAGATCAACCAATTTTGCAAACTGCGCTCGCCGCTGGGATTGATTTGCCGAACTCTTGCAATTCGGGGGTTTGTACTACTTGCGCTGCTAAAGTTATTGAGGGTAAACTTAAGCAAGTTGATTGCATGGGCGTTAGTCCCGAACTTCAGGCCGAAGGTTATGTGTTACTGTGCGTTTCTTTTCCCCGATCGAACTTGAAGATAGAAACAGAAAAAGAAGATATTGTTTACGCTCGGCAGTTCGGTAAATCCTAGGACTAAGCTAAAATTTACTTAAGTACCGAAGTATCGATCGCGGTAACACCACTATGGATCACAAGATGACCACCCATTTCATTTCCGCAGAAGTTGACCTCCGCGACACCGCCGAAGAATTGCACTCAGCCATTGAAATTGAACTGCAAAAGCACGGCGAACCTCTGCGCTGGGCTGTCACAGATGTGGATGTCGATCGGCAAAAGGCTGTGGTAGAAGGCTACGTGCTCGTGGAAGCATCCCCCGCAACATCGTGAACCCCCGCCCTTTGACAGTGGTTTTGATAGTCCCCACAGGCGTTGGAGCATCGATTGGTGGGTTCGCAGGAGATGCGCTGCCCGTTGCTAGGGCGATCGCCCAAATTTCCGATACGCTGATTACTCACCCCAACGTCCTCAACGGTGCTCAACTTTATTGGCCAATACCTAACGCTCTCTACGTGGAAGGTTACGCCCTTGATAAATTTGCCGCAGGATGCTGGGGTTTGCAACCAGTACATCAAAATCGCATCGGCTTAATCATGGATTGTGCGATCGAACCGGAGTTGCAGTTGCGCCACTTGCAAGCCGTTGACGCTGCTAGGGCCACATTAGGTTTGAACATCACTGATTGTATTTTGACCGATCGCCCGCTGGAAGTAGAATTGCGTATTTCAGAATCTGGGGCATCCTGGGGGACGATCGGCAATCCCGACAGTTTACTACGCGCCGCCGAAAAATTGATCAAACAAGCAAAAGTCGAGGCGATCGCCGTTGTGGCGAGATTTCCCGACGATGAAGGTAGCATCGCCCTCGAAAACTACCGCCGCGGCAAAGGAGTTGACCCCCTCGCCGGCGCGGAAGCTGTGATTAGCCACCTGATCGTCAGAACTTTTAAAATTCCCTGCGCCCACGCCCCGGCGCTGTCTGCGCTTCCCCTCGATCCGCACCTGTCCCCGCGATCGGCTGCTGAGGAAATCGGCTATACTTTCCTACCTTGCGTGCTTGCCGGCCTCAGCAAAGCTCCCCAATTTGTCACTCCTACTGTGGGACAGGCATCTTGCCTGTCGCAGGTATTGGGCGGGCAAGATGCCCGCACGCAGTTATTGGGCGGGCAAGATGCCCACCCCACAAGAGAGAAATTCTATGCAAACAGGCGAGATTTCGAGTCCCAGGATTTGTGGGCCGATCGAGTCGATGCGGTGGTGATACCCGCCACAGCCTGCGGCGGCAGTGCTATTCTGAGTTTGAGTGGGCGATCGTCCGTACAAATCATCGCTGTGGGCGACAACAAAACCCAGATGCAGGCGACTCCAGAAAAACTCGGAATCAAAGCTTTGCAGGTAAACTCATATTTAGAGGCGATCGGAGTTTTGGTCGCTTTGCGGGCCGGCATCACTCCAACTTCCTTGGGTGCAGACATCTCCTCCCTGCGTTGTTTGTCTAACTAAACTAAACAAATCTAAAATCTCAAACCTCAAATCTAAAAGTGATTAAGTGGCAGAAAAAATTCCCGAAAACCCTGAAATTGAACCCTTGACGCGCACCCAAGTTTTAGTAGCAATGGGCGTGACAGCAATTATGTTGCTGGCGGTAGCTAAATTGTGGTTGCTATTTGGATCGGTATCGCTTTTGCCAGTCAAATTGATAGGAATCGACTTGCTCAAAGGATGTGCGATCGGACTGGCAATTACAGGCGGAAGTGCGATCGTTTATCGCCTTTGGCCCGGTTATCGCCGGAGTGCTGACGTTTACTTAGAAGTAGTGCTCAAACCCCTATTTTGGCCGGATTTAATTTGGCTGGGACTGCTACCGGGACTGAGCGAAGAATTGTTATTTCGAGGCGTGATGCTGTCTGCTTTGGGATTGAATGTTACCGGTTTAGTTTTATCGAGTTTTTGTTTCGGCATTCTGCACTTGGGAGCCATGGATCAGTGGCCTTATGCTGTTTGGGCAACGGCTGTCGGATTGCTGTTGGGTTACAGCGTTTTAGCTACTGGGAATTTGTTAGTGCCAATTACGGCTCATATCTGCACGAATTTGATTTCGAGCTGTGTTTGGAAGTGGGAACACAATCTGGTGAAGCGTTAGCTCGATCGCAATTCCAAAGCGATTGAAATCGCTAGCAACGCGATCGCACAGTCCAAGTCCGATCGTTTTTTCGCTTGGCTACAACAGAATGGTGACGTATTTGCCTGACATATAGCAAGTTTGGGCTTTGTTTGGACTTAAAATTTGTTCAAGTCCCGATAATAGCAATTATGAAAAATATTCCTACATTCATGAGGTTGGGTTGCATTTCGTTCCACCCAACCTACTTTTGTTATTGTTGCAGAACTTTTCAGAATTGCTATAAGAGAATGGAGATTAATTGGGCAATAGGAATCCTACTCCCGAATAATTCTGGTGTTTTTAGACCTGGTAATGTCAAGCAGGTTTCGCCTCGATCGCACTTACTGGCCCTTTTGTTTCTATCATATTAGTCACTTTAAATCCTGCGGAAGAAAGTAAATTATAAAATTCATCCTTTGTTCGCATGAAAGTACCCCCCAGAATGAACAAAGTTAGGCTACCCATGCCAATAAATGGCGACATTTTGCCTTCAGGCAACATAAAATCAACAATTATCAGCCGATCTTTAGCTGTCATAGCTTGATAGCAATTTTTAAGAATTTTAATAGCATGACCATCGTCCCAATTGAGGAGAACGCGAGATAGTAAGTAAAGATTGCCACTAGGGGGAACTGCATCAAAAAAGCTACCTCCAACTATTTGACACCTATCTGCAACTCCAGCCACTTTCAAAACCTGATTCGCATCAACAACAACATCTTCGCGATCGAACAAAATAGCTTGCATCTTGGGATTGGCATTCAGAATAACAGCCGTTAGGGTTCCAATACCCCCTCCAACATCCACAAGAGTCTTAACTTCTGAAAAATCATAAGCTTCAAGCACCGGAAGCAGCCACTCCCTTGTTGTCTCCTTCATCCACTCATTGAAATTTACTGCCGCATCAGAATTCTGCTTCAAATAGCTATAAAAATTAGTCTTAAAAGTATGTTCAAAAGCAGTTTCTCCCGTCTTGACACCGTATAGTAAATTACCCCATCCCTGATAGAGTTCATCACCCATTGCCAGCACCGTACCTCGTAAAGAATCAGAAGTACCAGTCAGGAGATGTTTTCCCATAGAATTCAAGCAAAACTTGTCATTATCTTCCAGAGAAAACACGCCAACACTTACTAGCATACGCATCAGGTGATAAATACCCTGAGAATTTACACCAGCAGCTTTCGCAAGTTCATCAGCCGTCTTGGAACCGTCACTCAAAATATCTGCAATTTCTAGTTTAGCTGCTACAAAAAGAGCCTGAGATATTTGAAAGCCATACATCATTTCTAGTAGCAACGACGATGTGTTTTCGCCTTCAGCTTGGGCAGTTTCTGAATATAAAGCCATGAGTTCTCCTTTGACTAAAAGTTTCTAATTTCTAGGTATTTAGTTGCGCTTGTGCGCTCTTTAAGAGGGCTAAAGCCCAACAACGTACCTAATCAAGATATATTCTAAGTTGTTCAGCCATAACTTGAACATGAGGAGGGTAATTCATAGTAATATGATTTCCCGGTACTTCTCGAACCTCTACCCCGACCGTAGCAACCTCAATCCAAGGCAATTCAGGATTTTTAGGATTAACTTCATTTTGTTCGTTAGCACGAAAAAAGATAATTCGACCCGGATAAGTTTGTGGTATATAATTCTTCATCGCCTGAGCATGAGCTTTAAATAGATCAAGAAACTGGCGAATCTGAGGCAATCCAAAATCTGGAGGAACCACTCTATTAGCAATCTTTACCTGCTCCAAAAAATAGACAAGTTGCTCATCGCGATCGAGTTTTTGAAGGACATCAAAAGAAAGAGAAAGATTGAAACCAACACCCAGCAAATAAACCAGAATTGCCGTATCATCTTCTGTCGCCAAAATAGGCATTTGACCAGGACCAGGAGTATCTATTAAAGTTAGCAATGCTATCTCTTCCCCTAGCGCCTTGAGTTGCTGCGCCATCTCAAAGGCAACAGTGCCTCCAAAGGAAGAACCACCCAAAAAATAGGGGCCTTTAGGTTGTTGAACGCGCACTGCTTCGATATAGCGGGCAGCCATTTCCTCAACTTTAGTAAAAGACTCTGTTTCTACATCCGAGACGTGCGCCTGTATTCCGAAAACAGGCTGATCTGAACCTAGATAACGTGCTAAATCCCGATAAATGTAAACGTGACCGCCTACCGGATGAACTAAGAACAAAGGTTGTTTAAAAGTACCGCGCTGAATCTCCACTAACAAGGACTCAGAAGCTTGCTGGGTTTGCTGGTTATCACTCTCAGATAAGCCGGAATTGTCTTTAATTAATTCAGCCAAAGCTGGAATAGTAGATGATTGCAATAGGCTATGAGGAGATAATGATTTTTGCAATGTTTCGTTCACTTTGGTTATTAGTTGAACTGCTAATAATGAGTCTCCGCCTAAATCAAAA
The DNA here is from genome assembly GCF_036701795.1 of Microcoleus sp. N9_A1. NCBI lineage: Bacteria > Bacillati > Cyanobacteriota > Cyanophyceae > Oscillatoriales > Microcoleaceae > Microcoleus > Microcoleus sp. N9_A1. The sequence goes on along the minus strand of NZ_JAUBRI010000047.1, from coordinate 51,098 downwards.
AAATCATCATGAATTCCTACTTGCTCGATACCGAGAAATTCTTGCCAGATACTAGCAATAGTTTGCTCAATCTCATCTCTAGGAGCAATATAGGTATTGTGTAAATTTGGTCGAGAATGGAGAGGTGTTGAATCTACTTGTTGATTTTCATCTGGTAAAGATGCAATTTTAATCGGTTGCTCGATTCCTGGTGCTTCAATCCAGTAACGTTGGCGCTCAAATGAATAGCTGGGCAATGGGATACGATAACGCTGCTCATCAGCATAAAATTTAGACCAATCTATTTGTACTCCTCCTAACCAGAGTTTACCCAATGTAGTAAGCAAGAAAGCTACATCTGAATTTTGGTCTTGTGGATGGCGTAATGAAGAAAGCACAATCTGTCCAGAGGCTTTATTTGGATGCTGTTTTGCTAGCGTGTTCAAAGTCCGTCCAGGCCCCACTTCTAGTAATATTTGATTGGGGTCTTTTAATAACTGTTGTAAGCCATCTGCAAACCTTACTGTTTGCCGCAGATGTTGAGCATAATAACTCGGACTTGTCGCCTCCGTCGCTGTAATCCAATTACCAGTAACGTTCGACAAATATGGAATTTTAGGCGATTTCAGATTAATTTTTTTCACCTGTTCAGTGAAGGGTTCTAAAATTGGCTCCATCATCTGTGAATGAAAGGCATGAGAAGTATGCAATCGGCGACACTCTACACCTTTTTCAACTAGCTTTTGTTGCAATTTATCTATGGCATCAGTAGCACCTGAAACCACGCTCATAGATGCTCCGCTAATCACAGCTAAATCGATTTTATTGCCCAAAAATGCTTGCACTTGCTGTTCTGGAAGTGGTACTGCCAGCATCGAACCAGCGGGCAGTTGTTGCATCAATTTACCTCGTGCAGCTACCAAGGATAAGGCATCTTCCAAGGAGAAAACACCAGCCAAACAAGCTGCTACATATTCACCAATGCTATGACCAATCATCGCTTTGGGCTGCACTCCCCAAGACATCCACAATTTAGCTAAAGCATATTCGATCGCAAACAGTGTTGGCTGTGTAATCGCAGTCTGCTTTAATTGGTTTGTCGCCGCTTCTGATTCGCTGGGATAAAGTACGTGGCGCAGGTCAATTCCCAAGTGAGGTTTAAGAATCTCTGAACAGATATCGATCTGCTCGCGAAATGTTGGTTCAACTTGGTAGAGTTCCAAGCTCATATTGATGTACTGCGAACCCTGTCCTGAAAACATAAATACGACAGGTCGATTTTTGGACTCTTGTAAGTTGGTAAAAACTCGTTTGGGATCGAGAGTATCAAGGGCAGTAATACCCTCTTCAATGTCATTACAAACTACTATGCGTCTATGGCTAAAAGCTCTTCTACCAACTTGAAGCGTATAAGCAACATCAGCAAGATTTTCATCTGGATGCTGCTTTAAATGGTTGCTCAAATTTGCAGTTGCACTATCAAGTGCAGAGCTAGTTTTCGCAGATAAAACCAACAGTTGTGATGGTCGGGATTCTCCAGATTCTTCTACACTAGGTGCTTCTTCTAGCACCACATGAGCATTAGTTCCACCAATGCCAAAGGAACTGACTCCAGCACGACGGGGTGTTTTACCTGCTTTCCATTCGGAAAGTTGTGTGTTAACATAAAAGGGACTATTGGCAAAATCAATCTTGGGATTAGCTTGTTCAAAATGCAGGCTAGGTGGTATTAATTGGTGTTTAAGAGCCTGGACAGTTTTGATTAAGCCAGTGACACCAGCAGCAGTATCTAAATGTCCGATATTGGTTTTGGCTGAACCGATCGCACAAAAGCCTTTTTTCTGAGTTTCAAGTGAGAAAGCTTGCGTCAGCGCGGCGATTTCAATCGGATCGCCGAGGGGTGTTCCGGTTCCGTGAGCTTCTATATAGGTGACAGTTTCAGGGGGAATTTCTGCGATCGCCAGAGCATCTGCGATCGCCTGCGCCTGACCATCTATACTGGGAGCTGTGTAGCCAATTTTGAAAGCACCATCATTATTAATAGCACAACCTTTGATTACCGCATGAATATAGTCTCCGTCTGCGATCGCCTCCTCTAATCTTTTCAAAACCACTATTCCCACACCGCTACCGCTAACAGTTCCCTGTGCCTTAGCATCAAAAGCTCTACAGTGTCCGTCTGGAGAAAGAATCATTCCCTCTTTATAAAAATATCCTGTCTTTTGATTAACGCCTATAGAAACGCCACCAGCTAAAGCCATATCGCATTGGTAATTTAGCAAGTTTTGGCAAGCCATACAGATAGAAACCAAGGAAGTAGAACAGGCTGTTTGGACAGTAACACTCGGCCCCTTCAAGTTTAATTTATAAGAAACGCGAGTTGACAGGAAATCTTTCTCATTGGCGATCGCAAGTTGGAAATCTCCAACTGATTCTCTAAGCTGATGATTAGGATAAAGGTTATTCAAAAAATAAGTATTGAAACTCCCTGCACCTGCGTAAACTCCAATCGAACCTTCGTAAGTTTCAGAATTGTAGCCAGCATTTTCTAGAGCCTCCCAAGCCGACTCCAAGAAAAAGCGGTGTTGTGGATCTGTGATTTCAGCTTCTCTAGGATTAAACCCAAAGAATGAAGCATCAAACAACTCAATATCTTCTAGTACGGCTCTTGCTTTTACATAGCGTGGGTCACGCACCACTGACTCATCAATGCCTGAAGATTTTAGTTCTTCTTCAGTAAAGAAAGAAATAGATTCCACACCATCGCGGAGGTTTTGCCAAAAATCATCAACATTTTTTGCGCCGGGAAAGCGACCTGCCATGCCGATGATAGCAATACCTTCTATAGAGTCGGGGGTTTCAGAGTTATCCATTTTTATTCTTTCCTTGCAAGCGCTGTTTTTGCTTTTGGCGAGTGATTGCGTCTTTTTGTTTTTTGATGCGATCTCGACTTTGCCCAAAAGAGGATTTTTCCTCTGGCGACTCACTTAAATATTTTGCCAAAGAGCTGATGGTTGGATATTTAAACATTTCAAGCATTGAAACTTCTCTATCCACCGCTTCGCGCAGTTGACTATGAGCCTGAGCCATCAGTAATGAATGACCGCCTAAGTCGAAGAAATTATCATCTACACCTACTTTTTCTAAGTGTAATACCTGTTGCCAAACTGTAGCGATAGCTTGTTCGATATCAGTTTGAGGGGCAACATAATTTGTTTCCAACTGTGGGTTAATAACATCGGGAGCTGGCAGCGCCTTACGGTCTATTTTACCATTGGGTGTGAGCGGCAAATGATTCAAAAATACAAAGCTGGAAGGTACCATATAGTCGGGTAACTTTTGCTTCAGAAAGTTGCGTAGACTGCCGACTGCTGTGCGTTGCAAAACTTTCAAGAAACCCTGAGCTTCGAGTAGGTAATCTATACTTTGTTGAACTAGAGCTTGCTCACTCCGAGTGAGAGCAAACTGAATCCCAGATTGTTGCCCTTGTCGCCAAACGATCCGACCCTCTAACCATTGATCCTCACTGCAACCAGGTAGACGCAGGTACAGACGGACAGGTTTACCGGGCTGATAATTATCTGGTACGCCTACTATGCAGACACCACCGATGGAAATGTCTTCTGTGCGAAGTTTCAACGCAGAAGTTCCATTAAATTGTGCCAGACACTCGCTTTGATAAGGAACCCGTTCTGGTCTGAGGTTGGAAAGAATATAAGCTACTAAGCGCTGGTTGCCGGAGACATCCTCGCGGTTGAGCACTAGGGACTCCTGCACATCTGGGTGTTGGCTTAATACCGCCTCAATTTCTCCTAATTCGATGCGGAAGCCGCGAATTTTCACTTGGTGATCGATGCGGCCTAGAAATTCGATATTGCCGTCAGGTAGGTAACGAGCTAAGTCGCCAGTTTTGTAGAGGCGAGAACCCAATTTGTTGCTAAAGGGGTTGGGGATAAAGCGATCGCTAGTTAGTTCTGGCCGGTTGAGATAGCCCCGCGCTAAACCAGCACCGCCAATGTAAAGTTCTCCCGGAACACCGATCGGAACAGGTTGCAGTTGAGTATTCAGAAGATAGACCTGTGAGTTAGCAATGGGCCGACCGATGGACGGTGACTCGCTAACTCCTTTTTTCACTAAAGCATAGGTGGAATAGGTGGTGTCTTCAGATGGGCCATAGAGGTTGAAGACCTGTTGGATTGTATTGCACTGATAAAGTTGCTGTACAAGTTTATTCTGAAGGGGTTCACCAGCCAGGTTAATGGTGCGTACAGAAGAAGGTATGCCGTCCATTCTCAGTAACTCTACGATCGCAGAAGGAACCGTATTGATCAGGGTGACATCAAGGGCGGCGGGTAATGTGGGTAAATGCAATGCGTTCTCTGCCAGAATGACTTTGCCACCCCAGCTAAGGGTAACAAACAACTCGAAGACTGACAGATCGAAGCAAATGGAGGTTGAGGCCAAAACTCCAGCGAGATCCTCTCGAGTAAAGACTTCTCTTGCCCAATCCAACAAAGCAACTGCATTGCGATGCTCGATCGCTACTCCCTTGGGTCTGCCTGTAGACCCCGAAGTGTAAATCACATAGGCCAGGTTCTCAGGCGTTAAGCTATATCCAGGGTTTTCCTCACTCTGTCGCTCAATAATTTCCCACTCTGTGTCTAGGCAAACAATACGCCCTTGATATTTGGGAAGAGATTCAACTAACCGCGCCTGAGTCAGCAGCACTGGTACTTGGGCATCTTCTAACATGAAGGTCAAACGCTCAGGGGGATATGCTGGATCTAGTGGCACATAAGCCCCGCCAGCTTTGAGAATGCCCAACAGTCCCACTACCATTTCTAGCGATCGCTCTACACAAATCCCCACCATTACTTCAGCGGTGACACCCAAATTGCGGAGATGATGCGCTAGCTTATTAGCTCGTTGGTTCAGTTCTTTATAAGTAAGTTGCTCATCTTCAAAGACTAATGCGATCACATCGGGCGATCGCTCTACCTGCTCTTCAAACAACTGGTGTATGCAAGCATCTTTAGGGTAATCGGTTGCGGTATCATTCCACGCCACTAACTGCTGCCGTTCAAACTCAGTTAAAATAGGCAGCTCTGCAATTTTCTGCTCTGGGTTAGCGACGATCGCTTCTAGTAAAGTCTGAAAATGCCCAACCATCCGATCGATCGTGTCAGCATTAAATAAATCTGTGCTGTACTCAAAACGACCGACTATGCCCTCTGATGTCTCCTGTAATTCCAGGGTTAAATCAAACTTTGCCGTTTCGGTATCAATATCTAACTGACTCCAATTCAGCATTGAATCAACGCCTGACATGGGGGGTTGCAGAACGAAAGCAACCTGAAACAGCGGGTTTTGACCCAAATTCCGCTCCGGTTGCAGTGCTTCTACCAATTTCTCAAAAGGCAAATCTTGGTAAGCAAATGCTCCCAAGGTAACTTCCCGCACTCTGTCAATCAACTGCCGGAAAGTAGGGTTGTCCTTGAGATCGGTACGCAGCACCACAGTGTTGACAAAGCAAGCGATTAGTTGCTGAATCCCTGGCTGGTTGCGTCCTGCGGTGACAGTGCCTACAACAATGTCGGTCTGCCCGGTGTAGCGATAGAGTAAGGTTTTGAAGGCTGCCAGCAGTGTCATGTAGAGGGTAACGCCTTCGTGATGGCTCAATTTCGCGATCGCCACACTCAGAGTTTGAGGTAGCGCTAAACATTGCCTTGCACCCCGAAAGGTTTGCATTGGCGATCGCATGCGATCAGTTGGCAGTTGCAGCGTTGGCAAATCCGCTAGTTGCTGCTTCCAGTATCTCAGTTGGTTTTCCAGCACTTCTCCCTGTAGCCATTGCCGTTGCCAGTAGGCAAAGTCTGCAAACTGAATGGATAATTCTGGGAGGGGCGATCGCAAACCTAAAGCAAAGGCGCTGTAAAGTGTCGCCAATTCCTTCATAAACAAGCCATACAGCGAAACACCATCGATCGCGATGTGGTGTATGGTCAGGAACAACCTGTAATCTGCTTCCCCCAACTGCATGAGAGTACCCCGCAGTAGCGGCCCTTCGGTCAGGTCAAAAGGCTGTTTCGCTTCCAAAGTTGCCAGTCGCAAGGCTTCAGTCTCCCGTTCTATCTCTGGTAATTCCTCAAGATTCACCACTGGTAAGGTGACATTAAAGGTATCTTGAATCATCATCACTGGTTGCCCATCTACCACAGCAAAGGTAGTTCGCAAAATTTCGTGACGCTTGATAATTTCGTTGATGCTGCGCTCTAGGGCAGTAATGTTGACGGAACCAGGGAGACGAATAGTAATCGGTTCGTTATAAAAAGGTATATCAGGAGCCAGTTGACATAGGAACCAGAGTTGTTGCTGACCGAAGGATAGAGGCAAGTCCCGATCGCGCGAAATTGGTAGAATCGGTGGAGCCTGTGATATGGGAGCTTTGTGGCTGGCGATTTCCAGATTATGAGCAAGATCGGCGACCGTGGCAGACTCAAATAAGGTACGCAAAGGTAATTCCACCTGGAAGGTGTCTCGTATTCGAGTTGCAATCTGCGTGACTAACAGAGAGTGACCTCCCAATTCTAAGAAGTTATCGCGAATACCGACTCGTTCTAGTCCCAGAACTTCAGCCCAAATTCCTGCTACTACCTCTTCGAGGGGAGTTTGAGGTGCTACATAATCTTGTCTTAGTTCGGGAGTTTTAACCGCAGGTGCTAGTAGCTTCTGACGGTCTATTTTACCGTTGGGCGTTAGCGGCAAGGTGTTCAGGAACACAAAGCTGGAGGGCACCATATAGTCCGGCAACTTCTCTTTCAGGAAGTTACGCAATTTGCCAGCGGCGGTACGTTGCAAAAATTTTAAGAAGCCTTGAGTTTCTAAGAGGTAGTCGATACTCTGCTGAATCACCGCTTCTTCACTGGGTGTGAGAGATAACTCAATCCCCGCCTGATTTCCCTGACACCAAGCGACAGTTCCCTCAAAACATTGCTCTTCGGTATCTCCCGGTAGTACAACGCGCAGTTGCAGGCGTTTACCTTGTGGCCAATTATCTGTCACCCCAATCACGCCGATGCCGCCGATGGAGATGTCTTCTGTTTGTAGCTTAACTGAGCGATCGCCCTCAATTTCTGCTAAACACTGGCTTTTAAAGGGTGTGCGTTCTGCGGTGACTTTGGAAACAATATAAGCGATCAAGCGTTTCTGTCCGGGGACATCTTCTTGTGCTGCTACTACGCCTACCTGCACGTCGGGGTGTTGTCCCAGCACTGCTTCGATCTCGCCTAGTTCGATGCGGAAGCCGCGAATTTTCGCTTGGTGGTCGATGCGACCTTGAAATTCGATGTTACCATCCGGGAGATAGCGACCAAGATCGCCTGTACAGTAAAGGCGTTCGCGTAGCGTTGCGTCAGCAGTATCGCTTGTATGGGGATGAGTGATGAAGCGCTTGCTAGTCTTTTCTTCATCTCGCCAATAGCATCTAGCCAAACCAATTCCACCGATGTAGAGTTCCCCGACTTCTCCCTCATTACAAGGCTCCATTGCTTGGTTGAGGACGTAGAATTTCTGGTTAGTCATTGACTTCCCGTAAGGGATGCTTTTCCAGGCGGGGTCAACGGTTTCGATGGGATATAAAATCGACCAGATAGAAGCCTCGGTTGCACCTCCTAAGCCGATAATAGCCGGGGTTGAGGGTTGGTCTGGCTGAGATATTCCACTCCTGCACGGGGCAGGCGGGAAGCCCACCCCACAAGAGGCTGATTTTTCTTGTGGGATGGGCATCTTGCCCGTCCTACTCCATTGAGGTTCAATATCTAAGTCTAAACTTTCGGACACCGACCTAGAAATTAAAGCTTTGATTTGATCTGGCAAAGTCAAAGGTATCCAATCGCCGCTGAGAAGGACTAATCGCAGCGATGATGACAGAGTGTTGCTATGAGCCGTTGCATAATCCACAAGCATCTGCATTAAGGCTGGTGCGGAGTTCCAAATTGTGACTTGTGCTTGGGCAATCAAATCCACCCAGTGAGCGGGATCTGGTGTTGCTGATACTTGAGGGATGACAACGGTTCCTCCCGCAGCCAGCAGACCGAAAATGTCATATACGGATAGGTCAAAGCTCAGGGAAGATAGAGCTAAGACGCGATCGCCACTTCCTACTTCAAAGCGGTTGTTGATGTCGATGAGGGTGTTGACTGCACCGCGATGCTCGATCGCTACTCCCTTGGGTTGACCAGTAGAGCCGGAGGTATAAATCACATAGGCTAAATTATCCGGTGTCACCCCACTGTCTGGGTTTTTGTCGGTGAAGCGATCGACTATTTCTGAATTCCCATCTAAACAGATGACACGCGCTTGGTGTTCGGGAAGAGACTCGACTAAATGCTGTTGTGTAAGCAAAACTGGCGTTTGGGAGTGTTCCAACATAAATGCCAGTCTATTTGGGGGATAATGCGGATCTAGTGGTACGTAAGCTCCCCCAGCTTTGAGAATACCTAATAGACCTACTACCATCTCTAGCGATCGTTCTACACAGGCTGCAACCAATACTTCTGGCCCCACACCCAAAGTCTTCAGATAATGCGCCAACTGGTTAGCTTGGGAGTTTAACTGTTGATAAGTTAGCTGCTTTCCTTCAAAAATTACGGCGATTGCATCAGGCGATCGATCTACTTGGAACTCAAATAGCTGGTGAATGCAAGTATCTTGGAAATTACCTAGCATTTTATTCTTCCTTAGATAGGGAAAATCTGAGTTTTTTTGAGTTTTTGACTCCGTTCCCATAAGCGTTGCGGAGTTAAGAGCGAACCATAGCCTAAAGGCTTAAATTATTTAAATAAATTGGCCGTCAGATTGGGGTGATAGCGCCTAGCACCAACCCATAAAGCTAAGCTCGGTAGACTTTTGCTGCGATCGCCTAACTTGCTTACTATACTAAGTTTAGCGATTTTTTTTGTGATCCCTGTCACTATTTTATCTATATTGTGAAGCCTGCGAATTTTGTTGTAAGCGCGAAGCTTTCAGGCAAAAACTATGAATGGTACAAGCGATTACTTTTGCTGAGTTCCCTGGTTGAGAGGAATCTCAATCACAAACTCTGCTCCCTGTCCAGGCGCGGAAATACAAGTCAGCCTACCATGATGTTTTTCTACTACAATTTGGTAGCTAATAGCCAACCCCAAACCAGTGCCTGAGCCGACAGGTTTCGTAGTAAAGAAAGGGTCAAAAACCTTCTGACTTACTTCCTCAGTCATCCCCGCTCCATTGTCGGCAATCCGAATCTCTACTTGGTTACTATTTATGACACTGGTGCGAATACGAACTTGTGATTTTTTCTTGGCGATTGATGCTATAGGAGAAGTCAGTAATGATTCCTCTATAGCATCAATTGCATTGCTCAGTATATTCATAAATGCTTGGTTCAGGAAGCCAGCGTAACATTCTATTTTAGGAAGCTCACCATACTCTTTAATAATTTCAATCCCAGGATGGTCGGGCTTAGCTTTTAGCTGATTTTGCAACAGTAGCAGAGTGCTCTCGATCCCTTCATGGATATCTACTGGTTTCATTACTGCCTCATCCAAGCGCGAAAAATTCCGCAGCGACAAGACAATCTGGCGGATGCGTTCTGCCCCTACCTGCATCGAATCAAGCAGTCTAGGAAAATCGGAAGTTAAGAATTCCAGATCGATATTTTCTGCTAAATCCTGAATTTCAGGAGTTGCATTAGGCAATTGCTCCTGATAGAGATTCAGCAACCCCAGCAAGTCATGAAAATAATCGCTAGCGGGGGTAAGATTGCCGTAGATAAAGTTAATTGGGTTGTTGATTTCATGAGCGATACCAGCAACCATTTGCCCCAGGCTTGACATTTTTTCAGTTTGAATTAGCTGAGTCTGTGTCGCTTGCAATTCTTTTAGGGTAAGTTCAAGTTGAATTGCTTGTTCTCTCAGGAGGCTATTTTTTTGTTTTAGCTGCTGAGTCCTATCTTCTACTTTTTGTTCTAGCGTTTGATTGTAATCCTCTAATTGTTCATTAGCTATTTTCAAGTGTTGAGTTGCGGTTTCCAATCTCCCATAGAGCATCGCATTTTTAAGGGATATAGCTATCTGTGAAGAAAGTATTTTTAATAATTCCAGCCTCTCCATTGTAAAGGCACCAGTAGTGATATTATTTTCCAAATAAAGAATGCCAATTAGCTTACCTTGATTAATAAGAGGTATCGATAATATTGACTTAGGTTTTGTTTTTATGACGTAAGGATCGTTCATGAATCTTTGTGACTCTCCTGCATCATTTAACACCACATTTTCTTTAGCTATGCCTACATAATTAATTATGGAAATAGGGAGATTCTCACTATTTTCAACAGGTGATTCTGAACACAAGACAACCACATCCCTATCCACAGCACCTGTAGCTTCTATCACTAACTTTCCATCTTTTTTTAAGATCAGACAGGCAGTTGTAGCTCCAGCATTTTCCATCACTATTTTAAGTAACTTATCTAGCAACTTATCAAGAACTATTTCTTCAGCCAAGGCAAGAGATGCTTTGTTAACAGTGGACAAATCCAAAACCGCTGAACTTCCTCCTGTGGTCGATGTTGTTGTCCTATTAATCTCTAGGCCTATGGATTCTCGCTTCAGCATCTCGGAAAATACCAAAGGATATCTAGACTCCAAATCTTTAACCTTGGCATGGGTTCCCCAACGAATATATCCGTAGTAAGCCTGTGTCAGATAGATTTGAGCAAACTTGTCTCTGCCGAGGGAGAAATAAAACTCTGCTGCCAGTTCTGAAGCTAGTGCTTCTTCCTGAATGTACCCTTGTTCTTTGGCTCCCGTTATAGCTCGGTCATAATAGTCCATTGCTTCTACAATTCGCCCTTGAATTCTGGCTTTTTCTGCCTCCACAAGCTCGTACTTATGTTTAAAGTTTGAGGGAGCCGATTCAGCCCAGCGCTGCAGTTTTTGCTGATTTTCATCAACAATAACCAGGTATTCTTGTTGCTCCAAGCTTGAAGCTTTGCAATACTGAGCAAGCAGAGCCAGCGAATAATAAAAGTTGTGAGGAGCAGAAACTACCATCCCCATTACACTGACTGCGTGTTCTGCTGCTAAACTGGCGTTGGTAACGGCATTTTTATGTTCTTTAAACAGATAAAAAAGAATCGTTTTGGCAAGATAGGTGATAAACAGCAAAATTCTATTGTTAGTTTCAATAAAAATCTGCAACATTGGTGTTTCATTAAAACTCTCGCCAACCAACTGACATTGAGCTTCAGCTTGATTTTGAAGATTTAATGTCATTTGGTGGAATATCTTGATGTAGTAGATAGAATAGTCTTGTTTTAGTTTGATTGCCAACTCAAGATATTGCCCTTGCTGTTGATCTACAATATCCAATCGTTCCCCTGTCAAAAATATGCTAGCGCAATAAACAGTAACACAATAACCAGCATATTCTATATCTCCAGTTTCCAGTCCACTTTGAAGCCCTGATAGTAAGGGAAGTAATGATTCTTTAGCAGGCTCTTTCCAATGTCTTACAAAACCGTTAAATAATTGGTGTACTTTACATCTAAGCGAGTTGGCATTAAATTTATCCAACAACTTTAAAGCCAAGTTGCCTGCATGATATCCAGCATCTATATCCCCGATTACTGAACACAGTATTATGCTATAAAAAACATAGGCAAAAGCAGCTAAGGCTGAATGACCATGTTTAACACAGATTTTAACCAGGGTTACTGCAAGCAGTGGCAAAATCTCTGGTTTGGCAGCGTAAGCAGGAGAAACAAGAGACATCAGTATCCTTAAAGCCGCTATTTTATAAGGGTCTGTCATCTCTGGGATATTGTCTAAATCTGCGAGAGAAGGCAACTCAACCACAAAACCGCTGCCATCTGCTTCGTTTGACAAAGAAACACCCAGCATATCCAGCACTTGCAGCCCTGTATCAATGGCTTTGAGCATCTGATTTTGAGCCATATAAAACTGTATTTGTAGCTCATATACTTTCACTTTTTCGAGCAGAGTGGTTGCTTGTTGCAGAACAACTTCAGCAAGAATTGCTGACCTTTCGTAATTGGTATTAAGATATTCCGCTTCTACGGCTTCTACATAGAGTGCGAGGGTCAGATCGTAGTTACTCTGCCAACTGTTTTCTGGTAAGAGTTTTAACCCTACTCTTAATTGCATGACCGCAGCTTCATAAGCTGATGCTACTTTGGCTTTTTTACCCGCTATGAAATTTAATTGAGCCAGCTTGTATTTTTCTTCTTGCTCGGTAATAAATTCTACTCCCACATTTAGCTGGTTAACAATATCAAAAACATTTTCTTCTAGTTCGTCTTGATGTGTATTCTGTAAGAGTAGTTGACCAATTTTTAGGTGGGTAGCTTTTTGCTGCTCAGAAGGAATTAGAGAATAAGCCGCTTGCTGTACGCGGTCATGCAAAAATTTATAGGATACTTTGTAAGTATTAATTTCTGAGGGGGCTGCTGAAGTATTGCCTATTACCAACGACTGATTACCCTTGCACAGTAACGGTATTTTGTAGGCACTTTCCCCGATGGGTAAAATTAAACTCGCCTGAAGCCCATCCCATAAAGCAGATGCCGTTTCTGATAATGTTTTTTCACTTACTATTGCCAAAACGTCTAAATTAAATCGGTTGCCAATACAAGCTGCTAACTTTAAAATTTTCTGCGTGTCGGGAGGCAGCTTTTGAATATTTTTGGCTATGAGTTCGACGACATTATAATCTGCTATCGCAACACTGTGAATTTGCCCCATATCCCACTGCCATTTGCCAATCCTGAAGTCAAATGTCAACAGTTTTTCTGCGTAAAGGGAGGTGAGCAGTTGAGTGAGAAAAAAGGGATTGCCTTGAGTTTTATTGTAAACTAACTCAGCCAATAACTTGCACTTTTCTATTTCATTGTTATTGTTTTTAGCAAGCAAACTTTCTTGCTCAATTTCTCCGTCTTGCTCGGAAAAACAAGTAACAGGGGGGACTGCTGATGAGCAGTTGTCACCCAAGGTGTCAGCAACTAATTGATTTACTGTACTAAGTGTCAACGGTTGGAGGATGATCTTATTTATTATGGCTCCGCTTGAAGAAATACTACCTAAAGTCTGCATTAAAGGATGAGTTGGGCTGACTTCGTTATCTCGATAGGCTCCAATCACTAATAAATATTGGCTATCTCGGTCAGTTAGCAGCACATTAACCAATTTCAAAGAAGCAGAATCTGCCCACTGCAAATCATCTAAAAATAAAACTAGCGGATGTGCTTTTTGGGTAAAAGTATGAATGAATTGTTTAAAGGCAAGATTGAAACGGTTTTGTGATTCGCTTGCTCCTAATTTAGGAACTTCAGGTTGCTCACCAACGACCAATTCCAATTCGGGAATAACGTCAATTATAACTTTAGTATTTTGACCTAAATCATTTAAAACTTTTTGTTTCCAAAAGTTAATTTTTTCAGGATTTTCTGTTAAAAGTTGCCGAATTAGTTCTTCAAAAGCTTGAATTAAAGCTCCATAGGGAATATTACGTTTAAATTGGTCAAACTTGCCGGCGATAAAATAACCCCTTGCTCCGACAATGGGTTTGTGGATTTCATAAACTAAGCAAGATTTACCTATTCCTGAGTAACCGGAAACTAGCATAATCTCGGATGTTCCAGCGCTAGCTCTGTCAAAAGCATCCATCAGCGTGGCTACTTGTGCTTCTCGTCCGTACAGTTTTTGTGGGATCAGAAATTGACCGGACTTATCACGCTCACCCGGAATGAAGTTACAATTTTGACCAGTTTCTTCTAATTGATTTAGACATTGTTCTAGATCCGCTTTGAGACCATAACCACTTTGATATCTATCTTCAGCAGTTTTGGCTAATAATTTCATAACTATGTCACAGATTGCTTTGACAATCTCACCATTTTGAATTTTAGATGTGGGATTATCGCTCGTAATTTCTAGTCTGCTCTTTTGCTCTTTTGCCGAGAGAATTTCCCACAGCGGGATCGGCTGTTTCGCGATGTGGCAGTGAACTAATTCCATGGGGTCTGTAGCGTTAAATGGCACTTCACCGCACAGCATTTCATAGAATGTGATACCTAAAGAGTAGAAGTCGGTGCGATAGTCAATTGAGCGATTCATCCGCCCTGTTTGCTCTGGCGATATATAGGCGATTGTGCCTTCTAGTAAAGTGGGATGGCTGAGTGTTTGGGTTTCTCTAGACAAGCGCGTGGCAATGCTAAAGTCAGTAATTTTCACTTCTAGCGTAGCAGGAGTGATGATGATATTTGTCGGCTTAATATCTTTATGAATAATTTTGTTTTCATGCAACTTAGCCAGAGTATCCGCTAACTGAATAGCAATTTTTAAAAATTCTTTTAGTTTAAGTTGGCGACTCTTTAAAAATTTTTTGAGGGCTTCTCCTCTTGAATCTTCTAATATCAGTGCTATACCATGACGATCATTTTCCAATCCATAGGGCTTGACAATACCTTCTAAATTGAGATGTCGGGAGATTTCATATTCATGTCTCAATTGCATAATCTCTTCGAGAGTAGGATAGTCTGCGACAAGGGCTTTGATAATCACAGCAGTCTGATCTTCCCTCCTCTCTGCGCGATAAACTACTGTATTTAAACCCTCATTAATCTTTTCTATTATTTTGTAAGTGGCATTGATATTCATAAATATTAAACCTCTCTTAACATTAACAGTATTTATTTGATTCTGTGCGAAAGTCAATAATTGGGGCAGTTAGGGTAAATATTTTTTTGTTTCTTTAATTAATCTTGAAACAGTAAAAAAGTATTTTTCGTTAACTATCTTAAAAGAATGAACTTTTGTAAAACATATGCTCCTTTTTATTTAAGTTTTATATTTTTGATGATACCACATCCCGCAGCTAAGTAGATAGGCGCAAAAAAATATAAATGGTCTGTAGCGGCGGGTTTAGCTCGTAATCATTGCTAGCCGAGATTTGCCCCTTTTAAAACCCACCCCGCCCACCTTCGTTTACAGCGGTTTTAAACCCTATGAGGTACAGTAACTACAATGAGTTAACCAAATTTTGAGAGCTTTGAGAGCGAGCGAGTCGAATCCGTGCACAAGTGCTGACTCTCAGTGTCACTACTTACGTGCACCAACCGAACGTATATCTTCTTTGAGCTTAGACTCTTCTGCTTTTAATCGGATTTAAATCGAGAGAAAAAGGAGACAGGTAAATAACTCGCTTCTCCTACGGCTTCAATCCACGCTTCGGGGTACCCCAGCATATTTCTCATTAACGTAGGGTTGGAACCATTGCTGAGAAATCTGGATCGCACGAGCAATCCCGGCAAGTGAAATACGTTCTAACAAGAATCGATCAATTAGTTCTCGTGTCTGCTAGTCAATCACCTTATGAATGCCGATGTTCAATGAATTGCCGATCGCACTTAAGCAACTTCAACCATTGTTTACCGTTGTGAATGCGGCCGTTTTTGACAGTCAGGCAAGAAGAACAGTTAGGACAAAGAGGGATTGTCAGGGATAAATTAGCAAAAACTACTGCTAATATAGCATCATTAGTTCTAGGGCACTACCGGAAAAATATGGTCTTTTTCCTAACCGCTAGAAAATCACATCAGTGCCATGTGCTATTTTGTACATCACTACTATGTATGATTACTTCTTTAGCACTACTAAGGTAGTTTATAGCTGCTCGATCGCACAATCAACTCACCTTGACGCGGATCGCGGCTGAAAATAAAAGCTCCTTCTTGAGTTTCGCCACTTGACAAAAAATCAATTTGTTGATCGCCGGATTCTACAATTTCACCATTGACGCGCAGTTCGGCAATAATTTGCACTGATTCTGCCGTTTCGCCGCCCGTGTTAGTTACTGTAAACGGTACGTAAAATTGCCCTTGAGTTTCGCGAATTTGTGCATTGCGAGTGACAGAAATAACCGGAGGTTCTTGCTTTTTAGTCACCCAGTTGTAGAGTACGAGCCCGGTGACGGTAAAGAGGATCAAGCAGGCGATGGCAAATGTCACCCATTCCGCAGGAGCTCTTTTTTGTTGCTGTTCGTTATTACTTTCACTCATACCGCCAACCTCCCTGCGGCGCCGCCAATTGTCGCCGGCAATCCCAATACTAACGTATAGCTCAACCAAATCGACCACGGGTCGTCAAAACTGAGTTTTTGGAAGAAAAACATCATAAATGCAGAAGCCGCCAGCGACACTAAATACGCCATGACAGTTTCGCTGAGGGGACGCTGAAAAACTCCTTGCTGTTGCTGCCGTTTTGCTTGATAAGTAAAGCCTGCTACAAATACAATACCGTATGAAATTAGCAGCGAAGCGGCGATAATTGCTAATTGCCAAGGCGGCGAAATCGCTGCCGCTAGCATGGGAATTTCGTCAGTTGGGGCGATATTGAAAGCAATTATCATCGCGCCGATTAAAGTAGCGCCGATATCTGCTACAGTTGGATTAATGGCAGGTTCGTTTTCGCTGTCTGAACTTTGATAGCGATCGCCACTCAAGAAACCGTTCGCCAGGGCAACTCCCAAGGCAAAGGGCAGGCCTTCAAAGATGATTTTCCCCAGACTTTCTTGCAGTGGAGTCTCCGGCGTAATTTCCCTGAGCAAAAACAGGATCAAAGCCGCGCAGACAATGCCGATGGCGATCGCTTCTACGGTATCGATTGCAGCATCTAGCCAGCGGATGTCCTTAGTTTTGCGAAAACCTTCAGTGCGAGTCAGCAAGAAAACGACGATAAAAGTAGTTGCAATGGCGATCGACATTTCCGCTGATTTAGTATACGAACCAATCCACCACACCTCCATCGTATAAAGCAGGGGAATCCCGAACAAAAAGCCGCCCGATGCACCTCGAATGATGTCGTTTAGTTCATTTGACCACTGATTTTTTCGTTTTTTTGATTTCTTCATGTGTCAGCGAAAACTAGCCTCTAAAAATTGGAAAATTAACTCTTTTTAAAACATTATTAAATAGAATACCAGATTTTTTGTATTTTTTCTCTAACTCAGGACGGAGTTTTGCTTAACTTGGTTTTGCAACCTTTCAACTTCATCAATTAACTGCAACACTGTAATTGCAATATCTGGTCTAATTTCTGGTTTGGCAGTATTGTAAATCTGTGAGTGCGCCCACTCTTGCAGTTGCTTGAACTTTCCTAGTTTGCTAAATACCGGATTGCCATCATGTTCAGCAATAATCGCCACCTCCTGACTAAATGCAGCTAATCTAGCAAATAGTTCATCCTTCCACGAGCCGACAAAAACGCGCTGATTTACTGTATAATGTGCCTGGTTGGGAGCAGTGAATGTCACATGAAGATTAGCTAAAAGCTTCTCATCTAAAACTTCTGATGAATCAAAATTTTCACAAATAATTTTGAATAATTGTAAAAATTCTTGTTGTTCTTCAACTGTAAGCGAACGACCGAACAACACAGTATGAGTATGCGCCGTAATGCTATTATTTGTAGTTGGGGGATTTGTAGAACGAATTGTTAAATCGTTAAAAGTATATTTTTTTTTCATTATCCTGCTTCCTGGTAAGGTTGAAAGTCAGCTTTTTCATTTAAAAATTTAAAGGCATTAATTGAAAACCAGATTTGCTGTGTGGCAAACATCACATTGGCAATTGGCTCAATTTTAGCTTCTCCTCTATCCAACAGATTGTTTAATTCTACCACAGGCAAAGATATTTCAATAACTGTGCAGCCTAACGCCTCTAAACCAGGTGATAGGGCAGCAAAGAACCAGGCTACTTCTGGATTTAACCCAGCGTACCAACCTTGACCTAATTGTAAAGGCTGAGTTTGCAAAGCTAGCAAGCGATCGCCATTTAACCCGTTATTTAGAATATCCAATGCACTCTCAATATCTGTACCGTGATAGAGTTTTATAATTCCCTCGCCCATCTACACTCCCGGTTTAAGCTGAGATAAAAACTCTCGTAACTCTCTTACAGTCTTCAGGAAAAAGTCTCGGCAGCCAATGATTCGTTTTCCATTGTTTCTTTGCCAAATACTTCGATATAGCAGCGAATAGCTGATTTGACATCAGCTAAGGCTTCCTGATAGGTGTCACCTTCACCAACTACGGCACCTTTGATGCCAAGGGGATAGGCTACATAACCGTCGGGATGTTTTTCAATGATTATTCTAAATTGTTTCATCTTCGCCTCTTTCTTTTTATAGCTTAATTTACCACAGCCGCGCGATCGCATAAGCATCAAAAATAGCATCAACGCTCAAAACTGGTATCTGTTCTGCCATTGATTGGGCAATTATCAGCCTGTCAAATGGATCGCGGTGATGCAAAGGCAGTGAAGCCACAACCTCAATGTGGTTGAGATTAATCTCCAGTATCTCAATTCTATTAAGTGCGATCTGCTGCTTAATAAACTCCATAAAAGGCATACTAAAATTTAGCCTGCCTATACTATGTTTAATCGCCATTTCCCAGACGCTAGCTGTACTGAGGAGAATATCGTTATCTCCGTTGTCAATTAGCGATCGCCCTGTTGTGGTGAGTCTCGAACTGTCTGTCGTATACCAAATAAAGGCATGAGTGTCCAACAACAACCTCATTCCATGTACTCCTTAAATTCTTCTAGCGGTTCGTCAAAATCATCGGACATCCAAACCATTCCTTTAGCACTTCCTGCTTGTCGATTGGGTTTAGCTTGTTTGGCAATTACTACCAATTTTACAACAGGCTGGTTGTCTTGAGTAATGGCAACTTCTTCACCTCTCATCGCCGCTTCGATCAATTCAAGAAGTTTTTCTTTTGCCTCAACAATGTCTACTTGATACATGATTTATGCCTCCTTAATGTCACTTTTCAACATCACCACTATAACTCAATTCGATAAATCCTCTTCCTCCAAATCCACAGGCGGCAACTCCATATCATCTGACTGCAACTGAGCCGGAGTAGCCGGAATTGCGGCAATAATTGCATCGATTACTCTCGCCACCGGAATAATTTCCATCCCCAAATCTGGCACCGGTTGATTCTTCGGAACGATCGCCCTTTTGAACCCCAACTTAGCCGCCTCCCTCAGCCGCAATTCCAACTGAGAAACCGGCCGCACCTGTCCTCCCAAACCGACTTCCCCCAGCAAAACAGTGCGCGCATCAATTACCCGATCGCGAAAACTGGCCACAACCGCGATCGCAACTGCCAAATCCGCCGCCGGTTCCTCCACCTTCAACCCGCCCACCGAAGCTACAATAGTATCTAATTTAGACAAAGGAATTCCCACCCTTTTCTCCAAAACAGCTAAAATTTGCTGCAATCTACTATTATCAACACCAGTAGTAGATCGGCGCGGCGAACCAAAACTCGCAGGACTAACTAACGCTTGAATTTCTACTAAAATCGGTCGAGTTCCTTCGCAAGCAACCGTCGTAGAAGTACCGGGAGAAAATTCATCTTTATTACCTAAAAATAACTCCGACGGATTGTCTACTTCTCGCAAACCCTCTGCTACCATTTCAAAAACACCGATTTCGTGAGTCGCGCCAAAACGGTTTTTCATCGATCGCAAAAGCCGGTGAGAAGCAAAGCGATCGCCCTCAAAATAAAGTACAGTATCTACCAAATGTTCCAACACCCTCGGCCCAGCCAAACCTCCATCCTTAGTAACGTGACCAACAAGAAATAAAGTAATATTTTCCCTCTTCGCCACCTGCATCAAAGCCGAGGTACATTCCCGCACCTGAGCCACCGAACCCGGAGCCGATGTTAAACTAGCAAAATAAATAGTTTGGATGCTGTCAATCACCGCCACATTCGGTTTGAGCGATTCCAACTCCCGCAAAATTACTTCTAAATCCGTCTCAGGAAGCAAGTAGAAATTCTCCGCCGACTTGTCCTCGGAATCTGCTTTAGCTGCCCCGTTGCTGCCGGATTTATGTCCGCCGTTGCTTGACAAATCAACCGGATTAGCGACACCCAAACGCTGCGATCGCAACTTCACCTGCTGGCCGGACTCCTCCGCACTGACATACAGTATCCGATCCTTGCGCGCCAACATATTCGCCACCTGTAACAGCAGCGTCGATTTCCCGATTCCCGGTTCCCCGCCAATCAACACCAGCGAGCCCGGAACAATCCCGCCTCCCAAAACTCGATCGAGCTCCCCGTAACCAGAAGGCCAGCGAGACTGAGTTTGGTCAGCAATCTGCGATAATCTAAAAGACACTCTCGGTTGACCCTTCGACTTATCAGGGGGCGAACCGCCCACTGTCTTAGTTGTCACCCCAGTTAAACCAGCCCGCGGCACACCAGCAGTAGGTTGCTCTAACTGCTCGTCAAAAGAATCCCACTTCTGACAGCTAGGACACCTGCCAAAATATTGTGGTGAATCATAGCCACATTCCCGACAAATATATTGTATTCGAGGCTTAGCCATTGTTTATGATGATAAATAGTCACCCTAACATTTAGAAAAGTCTGAGTTAAAGCAATTATCAAGCTTTCAGACCGATCCCCACACATGATTCAACCTGTGGCTTCTATGATAGGGTACAAAAAATTAACATTATCTGAAATGTAACTTAAGGAGTGCTCGGTAAATTGGAAAACCATAAAGAAAAAATTCTGGTAGTCGATGACGAAGCCAGTATCCGGCGCATTCTGGAGACTCGCCTTTCCATGATTGGCTACGATGTCGTCACCGCTGCTGACGGCGAGGAAGCTCTCGAAACATTTCGCAACACCGAACCCGACTTAGTGGTTTTGGACGTGATGATGCCGAAGCTCGACGGTTACGGCGTTTGTCAGGAGTTGCGTAAAGAGTCAGACGTACCCATCATCATGTTAACCGCTTTGGGAGACGTAGCCGATCGCATCACCGGTTTAGAATTAGGCGCTGACGATTACGTCGTCAAACCTTTCTCTCCTAAAGAACTCGAAGCCCGCATTCGTTCGGTACTGCGTCGGGTTGACAAAAACGGATCTTCAGGGATTCCCAGCTCTGGAGTTATCCAAGTCACCAATATTAGGATTGACACCAACAAGCGCCAAGTTTACAAAGGCGACGAACGAATTCGACTCACAGGCATGGAATTCAGCTTGTTAGAACTGCTTGTCAGCCGTTCTGGAGAGCCTTTTTCGCGATCGGAAATTTTGCAGGAAGTTTGGGGATACACGCCAGAACGCCACGTAGACACCCGCGTAGTGGACGTTCACATTTCCCGGCTTAGGGCCAAGTTGGAAGACGACCCCAGCAATCCTGAATTAATTCTCACCGCCCGCGGCACCGGCTATCTATTCCAGCGAATTGTCGAAATTGGGGAAGTCGGTTGACAGTTGGCAGTTGACAGTTGGCAGTTGACAGTTGACAGTTGTTAAATTACCAACTAACAATTTATAAAACTTAAGCACGGGTGTCCAGAAACCGGGTTTTTCAACCAAAATACTTGGTTAAAACCCTCAATCTCGATAAAAAACCTGGTTTCTTGGTCAGGGAGTGCGTGATGCCTCAATAATTAACGATCTCAAGTCCGATCGATTACCATCACAAAATCGGTTCGTAGTGCGGACTTCAGTCCGCAAAAAGGAACGGACTGAAGTCCGCACTACGAATGAACCTTACTGATTGCAGTCAATCCACCGGACTAGATATGCCCTGTTTGGCCAATGCCCTGTTTGCCCAATGCCCTGTTTGCCCAATGACCAATGACAAAATCCGATCCAAATAAAGTTTTGCGGCAATTGCCCTTAGTTGCAGGAGGGTTAGCAGGTACGCTGCTGATGGTAAACCGCTTGCTAACAGAGCAGATTACAGACTCTCAAGCTCGATCGGACGCTTTGGGAGTAATTATCAGCGCCCTGCTGATTTTAACAGGCTTGCTGTGGCAGCAGGTGCAAGCGCGATCGCCCGATTCGGTAAAGCTAATCGGCTCTGAAGGCTTCGAGTTTGCGCCGGATTTACCCGATGCTGTCAAGCTAGAATTAGCCTGGGCGTCGCGTTTGCTGTTGACAAATACCGCGACAAGGGCGATCGTCATTGTGTATCGAGGAAAAGTTTTATTGCGGCGCGGCATTTTAGGCATCAATCCCGAAGTTAAACCAGGGCCAATATTGCAGCGGGCGATCGACAAAAACAAACCAATTTATTTAGTAAAGCTCGATATTTATCCAGGCAAAATCGAATTTGACTATTTGCCAGAAAATACCCAAGGAGTCATCTGTCAGCCGATCGGCAGCCAAGGCGTCTTAATCTTAGGTGCTAACGCGCCCCGCAGCTACACCAAACAAGACGAAAACTGGGTAGAAGGCATTGCCGAAAAACTAGAAAATACGATCGGTCAATTTGAGATTTGAGATTCTTCGACTTCGCTCAGAACAAGTTTTAGATTGTAGATTTTAGCTGGTAGGATGTTGGCGGGCGCACCTGCGGCGGGGCGGCCAGAAACCGGGTTTTTTAGCCAAAATACTTTCTTAAAACCCTAAATTTAGGTGAAAAACCCGGTTTCTTGAGTCAAGAGCTTAACAGTTGACAGTTGACAGCTTGCCCTGAGCTTGTCGAAGGGTTGACAGCGAAGTTTTTAGGCAGGGGATTTAAGCCCCTGCCTAAAAACAATCCACCTAAAGGTGGGGGCTTAAATCCCCTGTGCTTTGGTAAATCCTAGGGTGCGGAGTGAGTGGAAGATTTTATCAAAAATCGACCAGCTACCAACTGACGCACCCTACTAATGCTCAAACAACTCGGAAATCGCTAACACCAATTAGGCTGGCATTGACTCCAGTTAAAGAAGCAACTAATTCTCCACTTCCCTTTAACTTAATCAGCGCGCTGTTATTATCCTGAGTTATTTCTAACTGATTAAAACTAAAACCTCCCGACAATCCGAGCGAATCTTTACCCTTGACAAAATCAGCGATTACGTCAAATACCTGACGGTTATTTAACACAAAAGTGTCATTTCCCAAACCGCCAACTAAACTATTATTGCCCGAACCTCCAAACAAAATATCATCACCTTCGCAACCGAGAAGCGTATCATTACCTAAGTCTCCATAAATCGAATCGTTGCCCTTGCCTCCGTCAATTAAATCGTTACCTTGACCGCCGTAAACTAAATCCTTACCTTCACCGCCGCACAAAGTATCATCTCCCTGTTCTCCGAAGAGAGTATCATTGCCTTGATTGCCGAGAATTAAATCGTTTCCTTCGCCGCCGGATAAAATATCGTTTCCTTTGCCGCCGTCGATAAAATCGTTACCTTCATTGCCAAAGATTAAGTCATCACCTTCTTTGCCGTTAATTGAATCGTTACCTTGATTCCCGAAGATTGCATCTTCGCCAAAACCACCCAAAATGATGTCGTTTCCTTTGCCGCCCAAAATGATGTCGTTTCCTTTGCCGCCGTCGATGAAGTCATTACCTTCATTGCCGTTGAAGATATCATTTGAGTTGCCGCCAAATATGTTGTCGTTGCCAGTTAAAGCATCGAAGATATTGAGGTTGTTGCTGCCAAAATATGCGTCGTTTTTGAAAGTACCAAACAGCAAACCGGGACGACCATTGATGATGTTATCAATTTGCTGGTTGGGTTTGTTGAAATTGGGAGATTCAATTTTGTCGCAAATGCAGTCGGTATCAGGCGTGGGAGTTGGTACGGGTGCAGGCGTGGGAGTTGGTACGGGTGCAGGCGTGGGAGTTGGTACGGGTGCAGGCGTGGGAGTTGGTACGGGTGCAGGCGTGGGAGTTGGTACGGTGCAGGCGTGGGAGTTGGTACGGGTGCAGGCGTTGGCGTCGGTACGGGTGCAGGCGTTGGTACGGGTGCAGGCGTTGGTACGGGTGCAGGCGTTGGCGTCGGTACGGGTGCAGGCGTTGGAGTTGGTACGGGTGCAGGCGTTGGCGTGGGAGTTGCTGTAACTGATGCCGAAATCGGGAAATTAAAAGGATTTTCATCGCTGTCATCATTGACAAATTGCAACGTACCTGTTTTATTTCCTGCTGCTGTCGTATCTACTTGAACTTGCAGGTTAGCACTCGCGCCTCCCGCCACAGTTGCAGGTAAGTTTCCAACTAAGCTAAATCCGGTTGGTAAAGTCAGGTTGCTGAGGTTTAAGGCTGCTGTACCGAGATTGTTTACGGTAAAGGTTTTGTTGAGAGTCGTACCGACTGTAACGCTACCAAAGTCGATCGCACTTGCAGTACCATCAACAATATCCGTTGTGCCGTCTAAAACTTGAATTTCTGGTGCAGGCGCGGCTGTAAATGATGCTGAAATCGGGAAATTAAAAGGATTTTCATCGCTGTCATCATTGACAAATTGCAACGTACCTGATAGGTTTCCTGCTGTCGCTGTATCTACTTGAACTTGCAAGTTAGCACTCGCCCCGGCTGCGACACTTGCGGGTAAGTTTCCAACTAAGCTAAATCCTGTGGGTAAAGTCAGGTTGCTGAGATTTAAGGCTGCTGTACCGAGATTGTTTACGGTAAAGGTTTTGTTGAGAGTCGTACCGACTGTAACGCTACCAAAGTCGATCGCACTTGTTGTACCATCAACAATATCCGTCGTTCCATCTAATACTTGAATTTCTGGTAAAGGCGTTACATCGTTATCGGTAATTGCAACGTCACCTGATAAAGTACTTCCTAAAGTAACACCGCTAGAAGGAGTAGAAATTGTGAAAGTACCTGTTTCAGTAGGTTCTACCAGTGCATCATCATTAACATTGACGGTAAATGAACCTGTAGTTTGACCAGCCGGAATGGTAATGCTAGCAGGAATTGTCCCTGTGAAGTCGGCAGCAGTTGCGGTTCCTGATAGTGCAACATTGACTGTTTGAGCGCCGACTACTGCGCTGGATGCTGTGGCTGTAACGTTCAGTTGACAGTTGACAGTTGACAGTTGACAGTTGACCGCAAGATAGCGACCTCTACCTGGAAGGAAGAGGATTGGAGTAATGAATAGTCTTCTTTTAATTTCTCCCTATAAGGGAGAGGCTTTAAACCAATTCTTTCTGGTAATAGTTGGACTTCCGGTTTCTGTGGCTGTGCTGGGTGAAACTGAGAGGTTTACTTTGGGTAATGTGGGTAAGTCGTTGTCGGTAATTGTGACTGAACCTGTTGTGGTAGTTCCTAAAACAATACCAGTCCAAGGATTGGAGATTGTAAAAGTACCTGTTTCTGTTCCTTCTACTAAGGTATCATCTTTGATATTGACTGTAAATGAACCTGTAGTTTTACCAGCGGGAATGGTAATTATATCAGGAATTGTGCTTATGAAGTCAGCGGCAGTTGCGCTTCCTGATAGTGCAACATCCACTGTTTGAGGGCCGACTACTGCTTGAGATGCTGTGGCTGTAACGGTGATTGCTGTAGTTCCTGCTTCTGTGCCGGTGGTGGGGGAAACTGAGAGGTTGACTGTTGGGAAGTCGTTGTCGGTGATGTCAACGGAATCTGTGGTTGTAGTTCCTAAAACAATACCAGCCGAAGGATTGGAGATTGTGAAATTCCCTGTTTCTGTACCTTCGATTAGTGCATCATCGTTAATATTGACAGTAAATGAACCTGTGGTTTGACCTGCGGCAATGGTAATGCTGGTGGGAATTGTACCAGTAAAATCAGCAGCAGTTGCTGTTCCTGATAGTGCAACATTCAATGTTTGATTGCCGACTACTGCTTGAGATGCTGTGGCTGTAACGGTGATTGCTGTAGTTCCTGCTTCTGTGCCTGTGCTGGGAGAAACTGAGAGGTTGACGGGGAATGTGGGGAAGTCGTTGTCGGTGATTGTCAGCGTACCAGTCGTATTCGCGGCAACTGGATTTAGAGTGTAGTTAAATCCAGTATCGGCAGTGAGATTGACTCTGACGGTTTCCCCTGGGTTGATGAGGGTATCATTGACGGGGACGGCATTGAGGACAGCGGTAGTTGCACCAGCGGCAATGGTGAAAGTATTCGCAGTCACAGCCGTGATATTCGTACCCGCAGTTAGGGAGTAGTGGCCAGGGGTGGCGGCGGTACTGCCAGTGATATTGAAGTTGATGAGTAAACCACTTGCGGGGGGGGAGTGTCGAGGGTGATGTTAAATGTGCCAGTGGTGGGGCCGGTTTCTGTGGGGGTAGTGCCGGCGGCGATGCTGATTTTGGGGGTGTTGTTAAGGAGGATGGAGGTGGTTTTGCTGTTAAAGTTCGCCACAGCTAAGTCTGGTTTTCCGTCGCCGTTGAAGTCTCCGATGCTGACTGAATAGGGGTTATTCTCAGTGTTTAAGTCTACTTTGGTGGCGAAGGTGGGGGTGGTGGCATTCGTGGTGTTGAGGAGGATGGAGGTGGTGTTGCCGAAGAGGTTCGCCACAGCTAAGTCTGGTTTCCCGTCGCCGTTGAAGTCTCCGATGCTGACTGAATAGGGGTTATTCCCAGTGTTTAAGTCAACATTGGTGGCGAAGGTGGGGGTGGTGGCATTGGTGGCGGTGGTATTGAGGAGGATGGAGGTGGTGTTGCCGCGAAAGTTCGCCACAGCTAAGTCAGGTTTCCCGTCGCCGTTGAAGTCGCCGATGCTGACTGATCTGGGGCCACTCCCAGTGGTGAAGTCAACTTTGGTGGCGAAGGTGGGGGTGGTGGCGTTGGTGGTGGTATTGAGGAGGATTGAGGTACTGTTGCTAATCAAGTTCGCCACAGCTAAGTCAGGTTTCCCGTCGCCGTTGAAGTCGCCGATGCTGACTGATCTGGGGCCACTCCCAGTGGTGAAGTCAACTTTGGTGGCGAAGGTGGGGGTGGTGGCGTTGGTGGTGGTATTGAGGAGGATTGAGGTACTGTTGCTAATCAAGTTCGCCACAGCTAAGTCAGGTTTCCCGTCGCCGTTGAAGTCGCCGATGCTGACTGATCTAGGGCCACCCCCAGTGGTGAAGTCAACTTTGGGGGCGAAACCCAGGATGCCACTGTAGGTTTTGAGGGCGTTTTCTGTGAAGGGGAGTTTGGGTTGTGTGGGGATGGGGGGATGAGTTGAGAGATTTCCCAGTTGCCTCCTTTGGCCCAGTTGCCTGTCTGGTGGGCGTTGGCGGCGATTTTTGCGCCTGTGAGTTGGTGGAGTTGAGTGAGGAAGTTCGGCAACGGATTCTGTACCGGATGTAACGGATGGGTTGTTGGTGGGTGGTTTGGCTTTTGGTTGTCGGTTGTCAAATCGGTTGTGGCGGCGACGTTGCACCCGTACAGCAGGATGGA
Source organism: Microcoleus sp. N9_A1 (assembly GCF_036701795.1). NCBI lineage: Bacteria > Bacillati > Cyanobacteriota > Cyanophyceae > Oscillatoriales > Microcoleaceae > Microcoleus > Microcoleus sp. N9_A1. The sequence continues at coordinate 23,885 of NZ_JAUBRI010000047.1, read as the reverse complement.
TGCGTCTTCTGTGAGGCTTTCTCGCCACTGCTGTATCTGCTGAGTATATTGGGGGAGAGTTTCAAGATTTAATGCTGTATTCCCTAACTGGAGATGACCGATCGCACCGTGTGAGATGATATGAATCGCTTAGTATTGCTTACCTTTGAGGGTTTCGGCGATTTGTGCTACGGCGTTGCGATTCGGGTCGAGGATGCTGACATCAATGCCTTGGTGGATGCCTTCGATCAGGGTTTGGCTGTCTGGGATATCGGAGGTGATGAAGGCGATCGCTCTACTAATAGTTTGTGGCATAATCGCCTCCATTAAATGTTGCTACGATTTTAAACGCTGGGAATTTTAATGTCATCCGCTCCACGTTACATTTTGTATCTAAAATGACTTCTGATTCAATCCATGACCCATCAGTTTTGAACACAGCCCAAGAACACGATATTTTTGGCGATCGCGATTTTCCAACTTGGCTAACCCAACAAAAAATCAGCCTCGCTTGCACCACTTATCAAACCAGCCGGTTAATGTTAATCGGTGCTGCGCCAGAAACTAACAGAATATCAGCCTTTTGGCGCATATTCGATCGCGCAATGGGGCTTTACTGCACGCCGTCACGCATTTACCTAAGTTCTAAATATCAACTCTGGCAATTAGACAACGTGCTAGCCGCCGGACAACTGCATCAAGGTTACGATCGCCTTTACGTGCCTCGCATTGCTTACACCACGGGCGATATCGACATCCATGATGTAGCTGTAGATAGCAGTGGACAAGTAATTTTTATCAGCACATTACTCAATTGTATAGCCACATTGAGCGATCGCCACAGTTGTAAACCTTTATGGAAACCACCCTTTATCTCACAATATATCAACGAAGATCGCTGTCACCTCAACGGTTTAGCAATGGTGGAGGGGAAAGCTAAATATGTGACAGCATCAAGTCAGTCGGATGTTGTGGATGGCTGGCGCGATCGCCGAAAAAACGGCGGCATAATTATAGATATAGAATCCAATGATATCATTGCCACAGGATTGTCAATGCCGCACTCACCCCGCTGGTATCAAGACAAATTGTGGGTGCTGAATTCTGGTAGGGGAGAATTGGGTTATGTGGATTTAGAAACAGGGAAATTTAATGCGATCGCATTTTGTCCCGGCTATTTACGAGGCTTAGCATTTTGGCAAAACTGGGCAATAGTTGGATTATCTAAACCCAGAGGCGGTGACAACACATTTAGCGGCTTAGAATTAGATGAATTGTTAATAAAAAAAGATGCCGAACCGCGCTGTGGTATCATGGTAATAGATATTAACACTGGAACAATAGTTCACTGGGTGCGATTTGAAGGAGTAGTTACAGAACTCTATGATGTGCAAATAATCCCGGAAGTGCAAAGACCGATGGCTTTAGGTTTTCAGACCGAAGAAATTGCTCAATTAATCACTTTGGAAGTTTAACAGATAAGAGTCTAAAGAGAAGGTCGATTGACCATAAGTGCGATCAACCATAAGTGCGATCTCCCAAATACTGTGATTAAATGGCGCTGGGGCGATCGTAATTTCAACAGTTATAGACGCAGAAACCCAGTTGCTTAAAATAATACAATACGCTTGGGTTAAGACAGATCCCCCCTAACCCCCCTTCCCAAGGCTACGGTGTACACACAACTCCTCAAAACCTTGTCTACTCAGACACAAGCCGCATTTAGGTAAGGTTTTTAGAACAGCAAGTCAGTTATCAATAGTTTTAATTTATTGATAACAGTTAACGGAAAATCAAGGATTAAAAACATAAATTTCCATGACTTTGACGACCTTTGATTTCCAATTCGACTTGTGTGTACACGGTAGCTTCCCAAGGGGGGGACAAGAATATTCTCAAAGTCCCCCTTGCTTTCGGGGGATGCGAGGGGGATCTAGACTCGGCGGTAAACGACAGATACAAAGGATTTTAGCCTGGTTGTTGATACCAATACTTACTAACGAGCCCAATCAGTACCGCGCCAGATCGTAAAAAACAAAACACTAGAAATTAGCGCGCCCAGCAGCCACTTAAAAGCATTTTTAAATAACCCCAAGCGCTGACTTGACTGAACCGCTGCGCTTTGCGTCTGCAACCGTTCCTTAGCCGGAGTAATTCTCGAAAGAATTTGGCTTTTCAATTCCTGCGGGTTTTGCGTATCCGCTTGTACCCCCAAACGGGTAAGTTCCCCCGCCAAGTTCTTTAAATCTTCAGGAGTACCCTTGTTGAGCCGTTCTTCTACTTGCTGCAACTGAGCTAATTGTTGGTTTGCTTGAGTAGTAATTTGCTGGTTATTTTGCTTGTTGACCTCGATAGTGCCAAAAATTCCCAAAGGCAGCATCAACAGAAAAACCAGACCTAGCAGCAGGCACACCCAAGACAAAACCTTCAAAAAAGGGTCTTCCAAACGTCTGCGATCGTACCCTTCGCCAAAAAATATCAGCGCCATTGCCAGCAGCGGAACTGGCACCCGTTCCACTACAGCGCCAATTGTCTGCAATTCCCAGACGCGATTGCCAAAATTTGCTGGTATCAAAACTGCGATCGTATCTAATAAAGACAGAATTAATAAACCGTAGCCAATCCAACGCAGCCTGTAAATAGAAAAACCTTGTTCGCCTTGTGCGTCATTCATAAAATCCTCACTGTTGTTGTTAACAAAAAATCTCTCTCGATCGGGACTTACGCACTAAGAGCAAAGAAACCGGGTTTTTTACCTAATCTGCGGGTTACTGCAAATAATTTTCGTAAAAAACCCGGTTTCTGACCACCCGTGCGTAAGTCCTATTGACTTCACTTAAGGTTCGGGAAATCGCGGCTGCCACCATCCATACCAAGAAACCCAAGCATTCTCTAGAATTTTTTTGGCATCTTCTGGAGTTGTTTTATCCAAAGGCACAGACATCTGAGTCCACAAACAGCGCCTGTCTTGAATATTTCCCCTACCCAACAGCCAAAACAGAATCCGGTTCGGCTGCCAATCGCGAGTATTTCGATTGTATCTAAACTGTTCGGAAGTGACTGTAGCACCGCCGCGAGGATTGATACACGAACTCAAATACAGTCGATTTTGCTGCTGCAAAATTCCGTGAAACCCCGCGCCTTGAGTGCTGGCTAATGCTAGTTTACCAGGAGACGACTTGAGAATAGTATGTCCCTTCATCATACCTTCCACGCCCCCAATAGTATTTACCAAATAGCGCATTTCTATTTCTAGATCCTTGCTATTTTTTTGATATTGATACTTTCTGGCAGCCTTGATTTGTGAAGTATCGGTAATTTCCAGCGGCGCGCTCTTGATTAGTTTCCACTCTGCTAAAGGCACCGACTCGGGAAAATTAAACTGGGTTACTAGACTATTGCCTGTTGATGGATAGAATGTCAACTTTCCGGCGACTAATAAAACTCCTGCCAAAGTAACAGCCAAAAGAGAAATTCTAATTGGTTTCCAAGAGGTAATAGCCATTAGCAATTTTGTTTTTTATTATGTGGCGGTTCCGATTGCAAGATTGCAAACCAGCAGAATAGCCCGAAAATGAATACAGCAATCATCGAAAAGACTACCGAACCATTGCCTTCGTGCCAGTATTTAAATGCTTCTTGTTGAGATAGCGCTACCAGCACTGCCATCAGGGCAACTCGCGCAGAGTTCACTAAAAATGCAATAAATATTGCTACAATTGGAACTACAATTTTCTGTCCCCTAGTTGTCGGAAACATCAGCAAGAAAACCAGGGCCAGTCCTAATAATTGTAGGATCGCATTCACGCCAGAACAGCCGTGATTCACTTCGACGCTGCCTTTTTCTAGGATGATATAAACCCCTTTTCGCACAACTTCAAATCCTAGATAGTGCAGGATGAAGGCTGAAAATTTTGCTGTTAGTTTGGCTACGTCAACGAATACTCCGATCAATCCGGGAGGAATCGCTGTATAGGCAAGAATTAGAAGTTCCTGCCAATATTGTTTCAGTCCTTTTGTTCCCGAAGCCAGCAATGCGAGACTGATTCCAGACAAAAAAGGCGTTGCTCTGATAAAAAAGTCGTATCCAGATATCGACGAACTTTTGAGCAATATTAAAGCAATTAACGATGTCCCAAAGAAGCTGGCGAAAACTCCGCTTTCAAAAGTTAAGGATTCGTGTCTTTCCCAAATGAGAAATGCTACGACTCCCCAAAACATTAACATTGTGCCGAAAAGGTCAGTGTCGTTTGTTCTGGAAGTTAGAGTTAGGTGCAGGGCAATCAAACCGGAGGCGATGCCTAACAGCCAGTATTTAGGTTCTTGGACGTGCTTGAGCCAGTTTATTTCAGTCATTGCTGCTTTTTGTTTTTCCTAAAAGCTTCTAAAATGCTTAATCTTGTAACTCTATTAAAATTATCAGCTACAAACACTTTAATTTATGCGTTTCGGATGATTTTTAACTAAATCTTCACAATAATTGACAATGGCGAAGGTGTGTGATACTTACCTCCACCTAATTAAATCTGAAGTTAGGCGCAAAGATTAAAGAAAACAGGTTTTTTAACTCTGATCGATCGCACTCAACTAAAAATTTTCCTTTCTCTAACCCGGTTTCGGCGTCGGGAGTTTAAATTTCAGTTGACAGTTGACAGTTGACAGTTGACAGTTGACAGTTGACAGATGAGTGCGACCTCTACCTAGAAGGAAGAGGATTGAAGTAATGAATCGTCTTCTTTTAATTTCTCGCCTTTAAGGGAGAGGCTTTAAACCAATTTTTTCTGGTAAAGCTTGAAGGCAAGACAGAAACCTTTCTGGACGCACTCTTGAGCTGGAAAACCAGTTTTTTACTGGTTCTGGTTTTTGGTAGCCCGTGCGTCCAAGAGTAGATTAATTAGAGTAGACTTTCCGGTAGTAGGTTTGATATTCCTCCGAAAGCAGGGGTTCCCACCACTCCCGATGGGCTAAGTACCATTCTACAGTCTGCCGCAAACCTTCTTCAACTGTTACTGAGGGAGTCCAACCTAACTCAGTTTTAATTTTGCTGGCATCAATAGCATAACGCCGATCGTGCCCGGCTCTGTCTTTGACAAATGTAATCAATTGTTCGCAAGGACGCGCGGGCAAATCAGAAGCTAATTCGTCCATTAGCTGGCACAGCATTTTTACTAAATCGAGATTTTTTACCTCGTTGTTGCCGCCAACATTGTAGGTTTCCCCTGGTTGGCCGCGGTTAATAACGGCATCTAAAGCGCGGCAGTGGTCGAGAACATAGAGCCAATCTCGCACGTTTTGACCGTCGCCGTAAACTGGCAGCGGTTTGCCCAATAGCATATTGATGCACATTAATGGAATGAGCTTTTCTGGGAAGTGATAGGGGCCGTAATTGTTGGAACAGTTGGTGATAATTGTCGGGACGCCGTAGGTGTGGAAATAGGCGCGGGCGAGGTGATCGCTGCCAGCTTTGGAGGCTGAGTAGGGACTGTTGGGGGAGTAGGCTGTTGTTTCTGTGAAGGCTGGGTCATCGGGGCCGAGACTGCCGTAAACTTCGTCGGTAGAAACGTGGAGGAAGCGCATTTGTGCTTTGAGAGAGGGCTCATCAATTGCTTCAAAATGCTTGCGGAAGGCTTCTAAAAGTGTGAAGGTTCCGACAACGTTTGTTTGAACAAAGGCGGCAGGCCCGATAATTGACCTGTCAACGTGGGATTCTGCGGCAAAGTGGGCGACTGTGGTGATGTTTTCTTCTTTGAGCAAGGTATCGACTAGGGTACGATCGCAAATATCCCCCTGCACAAACCGAAAATTTTCGCCTCCTTCCAAAGTTGCCAGGGTTTGTCTGTTGCCGGCGTAGGTTAAAGCGTCGAGTACGACTACTCTATCGCCCGGATAGCTGTTGCACCACTGATGCACAAAATTCGAGCCGATAAATCCAGCCCCGCCCGTCACCAACAATCGGCGAGGATCTCGCTCAATGCCTTGAGTCGCGTTGTCTGTCATAAAAATAAGAGTTATTCCAATAACTAAGCCTTTACAAAAGTAGCCTTAAAAGTAGTTTGTTACCAAGTGTTTGCTGCCATGTAACTAAATTTTTTACTGTCTCACCTCAGATTTTCTAATTTGGGCGCGATCAAAGTATTGGTTCACAAAACTTGAAGTTCTACCAGTTTTTTAGCCAAAACGCTTGCAGAGCAAGCATTGCAGGTTTTTAAGCTGGGAAATTTAAATTTGAATTGCGTGAGGCTATAGCTGACTTTTGCGATCGATCCTCGATATGGGCGGCGCGCAGAGTTGATACATTTGTAAAGAGCTGTTACCATTAATTTTTTAATTATCCTTTACAATCTCCAGAGCACCATGAAGAAGTTTCAAGTGTTAGCTGGCATTGCTTCCGTCGTGGCGATCGCAAGCAGCATCGCTGTTTGTGACGCTGCATCTGCTTTCCCCTGTTCCTACAGCAAATCTGGGGCGGCTAAATCTGGTTCTGCGCCAACCCTCCTAGGTTCCGGCGGCTCGGAGCGCATGAATCCGTGGAAATCCTACAAAACAGCAGCTCTCGGTTTGCTCGGTTTGGCGGGAGTTTTGGGTGGGGGTGCGGCCTACATGAGCTACCGCGCCGGCAAGCGCGCTTCTGCTGCTTGCGCTGCGATGACCGATAATTTTGAAGTTTTTGAAGAGTCGATCGATCCGATCGCAGATGCAGGTGTTTCTGGACACATGGAAATTCCGGCTTTGCTCGATTTGGCCCCGGCGGGTGCTGTAGCTGAGTCAGCAGATGCGGTTGCGGCCGTTCGCGAACACCCAGAAGCTCCGGGCGGCGAGCTGGATTTGCCAGTTTCGCCAATTGCTGAGTTGAGTTCTGAAATTGCGATCGAACAAGTCCAAAGCGCGATCGTCAAATAGTTATCTCAAACCAAAGTATTCGCTTAGCGCACCTCCAATCTTGCAAGATTGGAGGTTTTTTGAGTGGAAATTATATACCCCTACAATTTCTTGTCATTGCGATCGCGAAGCACTGCAAACAATAGACAAATGAATCAATAGCACACAATATCATATTCCGGCGAAGCAAACGAGCGCTGAATTAATATCAATAAAAAAAACTCTTGCTACAATCATCAATCTCATACCAATTATTAAAAGTCGCTGCTCCCCGTCAGGACTAGGCTGTGCCGTTTCCCTACTGTATTTGAACTGTATTTGATCCGAGTGAAAACTGCTATAAAATTAGATGAGTCAAAGCGAGACAGTAGGCTGCCGAGGCGATCGCTAAAAATACTCTTCAGATCAATCTGAGGGTAGACGGCAAAAGTTCAAATCGCCTGCTAGGGTGGGAATTATAGCCCTACAGATTACAACTATAGGTTATTATGAATGCTTGGCGCGATCGATTCAATCAATTTACAGGTCACACTCGATTGGCAGTTTGCCGGGTGTTCGTTCACCTAACAGGTGAAGAAGTTGCACCGCTGTTAGGAGTTCTCAACCACACCGCCAGAAAAGCAATTGATGCCGATGGCAACCTAGCAGTTTTAGGAGAAGGTCTTGTAGAAATTTGCAATCACCTGTTGCAATACGACAACTACTGGCAAGCAGCCGCCAATGAAGGCGATGTTTTTTGGAAGGAAGGCGAAGCCGGCGATTATGTGGATGAACTATTCACTGATTCAGCCGATCGCTATCTCAGCGAGCCTCAATACAGTACATCTGTTTACGATAAAAATTCCCCCTTGTCTTTGCCGGTAACTAGAAATGTGGTGGTGATGCTGACAGTTGCGTATGAAGGCGAAGTTCCTGCCCTAGAAACTGACCTCGCTGATATCAGCGCGCTGAAAGTCGGTTTAAAAGCCCTGATTAATTTACATTATCAAGAAAGGCTCCGAGCTGTGCAAGTTCACTTTTCTCCCGCACAGTTGGGAGACGAACTTACCAACGACCAAGTGTTGGTAAATTTCCCCGAACTTATTCCCCTTTAAGGAAAGAAGAAGTTCGGCAACGGATTCACTAACGGATGTAACTGATGTAACTGATGTAACTGATGTCGGGAAGAAGGAAGAAGGAGCAATTATCAAACAACCCATGCCAAATTACAAATTACTATTTATGATGCTGCGAAAACTGACAATTTATTTCATGGCTTTAACTTTTTTATGGACGGCAACCGCCTGCGGTTCTCCTAGCAGACAAACTTCGACAAATCCTGCTGGAAATCCAAATATTAACACAGTGCGTCCTGCACCAAATAATAACTTGAGTCAAGGTCAATATTCTGTACAGCAAGCTACCTACGACGATGCGGATGGCGAATACAGTTTGATGTTGCTGAATACTCCCGCCGGCAGTCCCCCAGTTTACCGCACTAAGGATTTGCAAATGGCTCGCTTAACAGATGAAGAAACATCGGCAGGCAAGAAAAGTTATCTAAATTTGGATAACAATCAAGCGGTTTTGCATTTGACAGAAGATTTCAAAATTGAGTACGTTCACAACGTTACCGAAACTGTTAATAACCCTCAAACAGGTCAGCCACAAACCGTAGTAGTGAGACAGCAATCTGGCTTCTGGGCCCCGTTTGCTGGGGCTATAGCCGGTCAGGCGATCGGCAGTTTGTTATTTAGACCCCAATATTATATGCCGCCAGTCTATCAGCCGGGAATTATGACAGGATATGGCGGGTATGGCAATACTTACGGCCAAGCTGTTAACCAATATCAAACTCGCTACAAAACTCCGCCTCCAGTTGTGAGAAACCGTCAAGTTTTAAGGACGACTGGCCGCTTGCGATCGCCCACATATAACCAGCCAGTAAGACCCTCAGCACGGCCAAATGGCAATCGATCGACCGGTTCGGGTTACGGTGGCAGCACTTTGAGGCGATCGCCGCAGCCGCGTCAAAATCAAAACAAGCGGCAGCCGAGTTTTGGTAGTGGCAGGAATTCTCGTCAACCGAGTCGGAGTCGCTCTTCCGGGGGTAGAAGGCGCTGAATTGAAGATGGCAAAAATCAGCATCTGACATCGGTAAAAGTTAATTTTATATATTCTCCCGATGCCACGCCGCCGCAGTAGGGAGAATGAAAACTTTGGAATAGTTGATTTAGCCCTCTCTGTTTCCCCCAGACTAAAAAAATATGTGATTTAATTTCTACATTGGTATTTAGGTGACAATATGTCTTCTTCACAACCCCCGTCAGGGGAAAGAAATCCTCTAGGATTGGATGAATTGATTGCTATCTTGGTTGCCTTCGGCACGATGGGAGCAATTTTATTTTGGGTAACAGGTAAAAATCCCGATCGATTGAATGCCAGAAATTGGCAATTTCCAGCCGTTTTCTCTCAGCCTGCTGTTACGCCCGCGAGCCCGGGAATATTAACGCCAGAATCGCCAAGTTCGGATTTGCGATCGCCCGCTACAACGCTCATTCCTTCACAACGGGAAGTCGCACCTGTGGCACCTTTAGGGCCGATTTTACCGCAAAATCCTCCGGTGGGTGTAATCGTTGTTCCTCCCACGCCAATTGCGCGATCGACTCCCAATTCAGCAATTACCAAACCCACAGCTGATAAACCCAAAGTTGGGCTCGTTAGATTCTCAGATGTTCCAGACAAATATTGGGCGCGTCCATTCATTGTCGCTTTAGTCGATCGGAAAATCTTTACTGATTTGACTGACAGTAAATTTCGTCCCGACGAACCGATGACGCGAGCCGAACTAGCCCGCTTAATTGAGCGAATGTCCGACAAAAAACCGACCCGAAAACCGATTAATTTTGAAGACGTGAAAGACAAGAGCCCTGCCGCTAGTGCGATCGATGGCAGCGTACAAAAAGGATTTCTTCAAGGATACCCAAACAATGAGTTCCGTCCCACAAAAGACGTTCCCCGTGTAGAAGTCATCGTAGCATTAGCTAGCGGTTTAAACCTGAAACAAGAAGGGAGTGCAAGCAAGATTTTACAAGTTTATACAGACAGGAAAAAAGTGCCGAAATGGGCAGTTGACAAAGTAGCAGCAGCGACTAAAGCTGGCATTGTTGTCAACCACCCGAAGCCCACACTTTTGCAGCCCAACAAAACAGCAACTCGCGCGGAAGTAGCAGCCATGATTTACCAAGCTATGGCCAAAAAAGGTAAAGTACCTGCTAAACCTTCTAAGTATGTTATCAAGTCGGTCAAGTCGTCCAAATAATATTTTCACCCCTCATGTAGGGCGCGCAATCGGCACTGATCGATCTTGTAGGGTGTGCACGGCGCACCGATATATCTACACTCCTGGACGCACGCGCCCGGCCACAAACCGGGTTTAGACCTAGTTTTCTAGTTGAGAAATCATGTAGGGTGTGCACGGCGCACCGATCTAAAAACTCAATCGTTGCGCCGCAGCGCACCCTACAAATTTCACTGCGAACCTGTTAGATTAATCTTGAAACACCATAATGCTGCCCGAATAGCAAGCTACCCAAACCTGATTAGTTTCCGGATCGTAAGTAATCCCGATCGGACTTGAATTAACCTTCACTGTTTGCAGAACTTTCATATCGCTCGTCCTAACTTTGCTAACAGTATTCGAGAAATAGTTGACCACATAAAGCAGTTTTCCCTGATCAGAAATCGTCATGCTGCGAGGGGCTTTTCCAGTCGAAACCTTGTCCACCACTTTACCAGTTTTTAGGTCAATTTTTGCCACATTTCCTTCACCATTTAAAGTGGCATAAAGATAGTTGCCATTGGGGTCGATCGTCAAATGACGCGGCGCATTGCCAATATTTCTCAGCCATTCTACCGAAAAGTCGATGAGATTAACTTTCGCAATATCGGAAGAACCCATGATAGCAACATAGGCATTTTTTGAGTCGGGAGTAACAACAATACCCCGAGGATATGCACCCAGTTTCACGCGCTCGACTTCGAGATTTTTATTGATATCAACTACGCTCAAATCCCAACTGCACCAATTGCTCGCGAGCGCGAAGCGATTGTCAGGCGAAACAGCATTGAATTTGGGAACTGCACCGACAGGAATTACCTTTTCTATTTTCAAAGTTTGGGTATTGATGCGGTAAAGAAAACTTTGATCGTGTTTTGCCGCTGGAGAACACCTGTCGGTTCCCGGATTGCTAAACCCGGAACCGTACATTTTGTAGTTGGAGACGTAGGCATATTTGCCATCGGTTGAAAAAGCCGCTTCTACGGGAGATCCTTTATAATCGCCTTTGAATTTAGAAAAGCCAAACTTCGACAAGTTTACTGTATCGGGAATAGTCTTGACTAATTTAAAGTTCCTGTCGTAAACTGTGATTGTGTGGCGGTACATCATGTTTTGAGCAAAAAACAAACCAGAACCCGAATAAACTATTGATTTTGGCGAGATGTTACCGTAAATTGTTTTTTTCAAGGTCATTTTTCCTTGAGTGTTGTCGGGAGGATTTACTAGCCTTGTGGGTTGTGATTCACTTTCTTTGTCCTCGGAGTTTTCAGTTTTAAAGGGTGGCAAAGAGGGTTCTTGAAATAGAGATTCTTGGGGCTGAGTTTTAGTTTGATCTTCTAGTTCGTTTGTGTTATCTGTGGCGGTAGGAGATGGCGAAGATTGATCGACATTTGGCGCGAGTTTTTCCGCAGCTTCAATACTCGCATCTTCCGGCTTACCTTTCAGTGCTGACAAGGTTTTAGGGCCAACAATTCCGTCAACTTTTAGGTTGTTCTCTGCTTGAAACTTTTTCACAGCAGCCAGGGTGAGAGAACCGTAAAATCCTGTAGCCTTACCGCGAAAATAGCCTGCGTTTTGTAGAGTTTTCTGGAGTTCGGCTACTTCCGAGCCTGAATCACCTTTTTTGAGGGCGAGTGCGGGATTGACTAAATTGAAAATTGTGAGAGCGATCGTAAAGAAAAGTAAAGGAGTATAGGCTAAATTTAGGTGCATTTTTGAGTGGGTCGATCGAGTTTGACCCGCAGCCGTTTCCCAAGTTTCAGCTAAATGTAGGTATGCCAGTGCGTCCATAGTTTTTATCGGGTATTTTTGGTGCTATGATACACCAGTTAATACCATTTTAGATTTTAGATTTTAGATTTTAGATGGGGAATGACTGATGCAATATGGGTTTGCAGCTTGCCTACAGTTGCATTCTTTTTTTAAACTTGTATAACATTGATTAAAGGAAAAATCTTATTATAATCAAACTTAGGGTAAAATATCCTAGCAGTTTTTAGAGCAGTTTTTAATGGTGTAAGTAAGTAGGAGCGATCGACAATGTGGAGTGGGGAACAAACAACCGCAGAATCAACGACAAAAGAATCCCGCCAGACGTTGCTGTGGGACGGTGACGGGGGACTTTGCCAGCGGGCTTGGGTAGAAATCGATTTAGCAGCTTTAACTCACAATGTAAAACAGCTTAAAAAGCTCTTATCTCCCCACACAGAACTGATGGCAGTTGTGAAAGCGGATGCTTACGGGCATGGTGCTGTTGCAGTCAGTCAAACAGCATTGCAAGCAGGTGCTAGTTGGCTGGGAGTGGCGACAATTCCCGAAGGAATAGAATTGCGAGAAGCTGGGATAGAAGCGCCGATTTTGCTGTTGGGGGCAACCCATACAGCCCAACAGGTAAAGGCGATCGCCCATTGGCACTTGCAGCCCACTATTTGTACTGCCAAACAAGCCCTCATTTTTTCGGAAGTTCTCGCAGGCATTAACCAATTTTTGCCAGTTCACGCTAAGTTAGATACGGGAATGTCTCGCTTGGGTACGCCCTGGCAGGAAGCTACAGAATTTGTGCAATTAGTCAAGCGGTTGCCCAATTTAAAATTAGCCAGTATTTACTCTCACTTGGCGACAGCAGATAGTCCAGACTCCGCAGTTATGAGAGAGCAGCACCAGCGGTTTCAAAAGGCGATCGAGCAAATTAAAATAGCAGGAATTAACCCCCCTCGCCTCCACTTGGCTAACTCTGCTGCAGCCCTCGCTGACCCGGATTTGCACTACGATTTAGTGCGAGTCGGTTTAGCTACCTACGGTCTTTATCCAGCACCTCACTTGCAGTCGATCGCCAATTTGAAGCCCGCAATGCAGGTAAAGGCTAGGGTAACGCAGGTGAAAACAATCGAAGCAGGAACCGGCGTCAGTTACGGCTATCAATTTATAGCTCAGCGGCAGACACAGATTGCCGTAATTGGTATCGGCTATGCAGATGGTATTCCGCGCAATCTTTCTAATAAAATGCAGGTTTTAGTCCGGGGTCAGTTCGTGCGACAAGTGGGCGCGGTAACGATGGATCAATTAATGCTGGATGTAACCGATATTCCCAATTTAGAAGTCGGCGAAGTGGTGACGCTGTTGGGCAAAGATGGAGAATATCAAATTACTGCTGATGATTGGGCCGCGACTTTAGGAACTATTTCGTGGGAAATTCTCTGCGGTTTTAAACACCGATTGCCCCGCGTAGCAGTACACTATTAACAGTATTCCGGCAGGGGTTTAAACCCCTGCCTCATAGCAAAACTCGGTTAAAACCGACTCAAGATTTTGAGCGAGGAAATTATTGATTGTAGTCCTCTTTGAGAGGAGTTTAGCTATGAGACATGGGTTAAAAATCCCTGTCGGACTCTCCGACTTATGCAGAAGACTGAGACTGCGTTTACCAATGCCCAATGCCCAATGCCCTGTTTGCCCAATTCCCAATGCCCAATTCCCAATTCCCAATTGATATGACAGTTATTCAGACGTTTTTACCTATAGCCCAAACCTTCTATTCTCAGCTAAATGCAGAAAGAACACAAGCCTTGGAAGTAGCCCAAGAATTCTCAAAAAAATTCGTAGAATTGGGGTTTAAAATTGTACCTCAACTGCTGTGGGCGATCGGCATTTTGCTAATTACGCGATTTGCGATCGGCTTTGCGGGCCGCGTGACTCGCCGAGCACTGAGTCGCACCGAAGCCACGCTGCGGAAATTCTTAGTTCAAGCTGCTGAAATTACGATTTTGGTAGTGGGAGTAGTCGCCGCTTTGAGTCAGTTGGGAATTCAAACTACCAGCGTGGTTGCGGTGGTGGGTGCAGCGGGTTTGGCCATTGGTTTGGCGTGGCAAAATACTTTGTCGCACTTTGCTGCTGGGGTAATGTTGATTAGTTTGCGGCCCTTTGAAGTCGGAGATGCGATCGAAGCTGCGGATGTTAAGGGAGTGGTGGACAGCATCGGGATTTTTTCAACAACCGTGGTGACAGACGATCGCATAAAAATTATTGTCCCGAACAACCAGTTGTTTAACGGTACACTGAAAAATACAACGGCAATGGGAATGAGGCGAGTAGACTTGAAAATTGATATTGGCGATCGGGCGATCCGTCCAACGATGGCTGAGTTATTAGAAATTGCCCACTCTCACCCGCTGGTGTTGGAGAATCCGCCCCCGACTTGTTTGGTAGCCGAGATTACTCCCGATACAACTATTTTATCTCTCCGACCTTGGTGCGCGTCGGTGGCCTACGAACAAGTGCGATCGCAAGTTCAACAATACGTCAAAGAGGCAATGGATGCCGACAAAAATCAAGAGCAATAGATATCTATCTATCTAAACTTAAAAATCCAAATTGATCCGAGGTATTTCCCATGAGCAAGTGGTATCCGCAGCAAATTTTGCAAGAAGCCGGTGTCAGAATCACCGCAACCGAGAAACAAACAATTCTCAGCAAATTTCCGCCTCCCGACGAAAACGGTCAAATCTATGCCGACGGGGTTTTTGAAGGCGGCGGTGTGCGCGGAGTTGCGTTTTTAGGAGCACTCAGGTGCTGCAACGATTTGGGCATCCGCTGGCGAAAACTGGCAGGCACTTCTGCCGGTGCAATTACCGCCGCAGTATTGGCAACCGACTTGTCAATTGATGACTTAGAGGAAATTTTAGGTCAGCTCGATTACAGCATATTTTTAACTAAAAAAAACAGTCCTCTAATTTTAAACGGCGACCCCGCAGACGATTTGCAATCCCCAGCTTGGACGCTACTTTTTCTAACAGTTAGCCGTCAAATGGGAGAATATTCCGCGCAGCCTTTCCGGCAGTGGCTGGAAACAATGCTCGGTCGAGGTAACTTGCACACTTTTGCCGATGTCAAACAAATCGTAAAAGACCGGGAATTAAAAGTAGTAATATCCAACCTGACTCGCGGTGAAATGTTGGTGCTGCCAGACGACTTACACCGACGCGAATCGACGGATTCCGATCCTTTGTATGAGCAGTTGCGACTCCAAAGCGCTGAAGATTTTAGCGTTGCTGAAGCCGTTCGGTTGTCGATGAGTATTCCCCTATTTTTTGAACCAGGAAAACTGGGCGATGACTTAATTGTAGATGGCGGAATTTTGAGCAATTTCCCCCTGTGGATTTATGACAAACAATCCGTCGGTTCCACTCCTGCTATGCCCCGCTGGTTTACCTTTGGGTTTCGATTAGTCGATACCGGAATTGAGACTAAAGCTAAGATTGATACTCCCCTGTCGATGCTGGCGGCGATGTTCAGAACGATGATGAAAGCAAGAGACCGCTATCACCAGCGAGAAATGGATAAGGGCAGGGTGATTAATATTGATGTGACTGAAGCTGGGGTGACGACGACAGATTTTAATCTCGATGCCGATCGCAAGGCTCACCTGTACCGCTTGGGATATTTGTATACTAAGAGGTTCTTTTTGAGTTCCAATTTTAGTTGGGAAAAGCACTTGAAGGCTAGGGGCTTTGGGGAGTAGGCGATCGGGTTAAGGTGTCGGATGCTAGACAGGGTGACGATTTCAGGATCTTTTGCGATTAGGGGTTGCCAAAGGCTGAATCTGTGTGCTATGGTTAGTTGCTGTCATCTGGAGAGGTGGCTGAGTGGTCGAAAGCGGCAGATTGCTAATCTGTTAAGGGTGTTATCACCCTTCGGGGGTTCGAATCCCCCCCTCTCCGTTCTATTCAATCCTTTATCAATCAAGGGTTTTGGATTCGTCATAACCTTAAAAGTTGCGTTTTCCGGTCATTTTTTGCTCACTATTGGCGATCGGTAGCGCCACCTCAGTCTGCCGTGAGGGTCAATGAAGCTATCGCTGCGATCGCAATTTTCCAAACAACGATCGCAATATGGTACGCTCAAGAGCCGGATATTCATCTGTGTTAAGGTGTGAGGAAGTGATTCCAGAATTCGATGAAAACGGCAACTTACCCCCAGGAGTACATTTTTGCGAATGGGAAGAATTTGTAGAACGATTTGGAAGCAACGAGCTGAGGTTGCGTTTAATGCGCGGACTGCGAATGGCAATGGAGCAACTCAAAGCAGGTGGTTGCCGGACAATTTATATCAACGGCAGCTTTGTTACCATTAAACCAAACCCAGGAGATTTTGATGCCTGTTGGGATAGCGAGGATGTCGATTACGATTATCTCCGAAAAAATGCCCCTAGATTACTAAATCATTTGGATCGTAGCGCACAGAAATCCAAATATAAAGGTGAAATTTTTCGTTCAGATCAACCTGTAGGAGATTACGGTTTAACTTCTATAGAATTCTTTCAGCGTGACAGACAGTTAAATCATAAGGGCCTTATTGCTATAGATTTATTAAGGTGGAACCCATGATTAAAAATGAAAAAGAGTATGAATATAGTCAAGAATGCGCCCGAAAATTTGAATATTCTCTTAGGGCGTTAGAGCAAGATGAGGAACTGAAGAAAAAAGACCCCGAAGGGTGGCAACTTTCTGGGGATGTCAAACAATCTCACCTGATGGCTTTACAAGCAGAAATTGCTGAATATGACAGGCTTACATCTCATGATAGCGACACCCCAATAGTATTAACACTTGATGCTATTGATTATTTACCCCAAATCTTGATTAAAGCTCGCCTGGCAGCTAAGCTAAGCCAAAAAGAATTGGCAGATTTAGCTGGACTGAAAGAAGAACAAATTAAACGTTATGAAGATAATGACTACGAAGATGCCAGTTTTTTGGATGTAAGATTTGTAATTGATGCACTGGAAATTCAAATTCAAAAAGGTGAGTTTCTAGTTCCTTTAGATACCCTAAGAAGAACGCCAGTTAGCAAAGAAGAATTACTTTCCTCAACTCATCGTTTTCACAGCCAACAAGATCAACGAATGATGGAGCAAGTTCAATTAAAAAGTTAGCGTTGACAGTTGACGATGTTAGATGCCCAACTTGTTAAAGAAGTCGGGCATCTGTGTATATAGTTTTCAATTTACAAACCTAAATCTAATTAAGCACTTTCATCGCTTCGACAAATTGCCGCGATATAAATGGTAAAATCTGTTCATTCTTGCTATTCTCTTTACCCTCGGTAAATACAACTAACAAATACGGCCGCAAACCCGGTATTTCAATATAAGCAGCATCGTGACGAACTTGACTTGTCAGTCCCGCTTTTGACCACAATTTTGCTGATTCTGGCAATCCGCCACCTAAAAAACCTGTGACTTGATTTTCAGGATCTGCTTCTAATTCTGCTGGTTCTAAACTGCGTTTCATTAAACCCATCATTTCTTGCGATGCTTTGGCAGAAACAGCTACGCCGCCGATTATACTGTGCAGCAAACGCGCCGCTGCATTTGTGGTCAGCATATTTCTATTTTCCATTAATTCTCCCAGAACTGCTCGCTCGCGACCGTAGGGGCCGTCACACCAGGTTTTTTGATTGGCGTTAATATTTTGTAATTCCGACCAATCCAATGATTGAAAGTAACGGTTGACAAGGTTTCGCTGCTGTTTCCAAGTTTCAAAGGGGCCTGGTGATAATTCTGGGCCGCTGGTGGTGCCGGTGAGCGCGTCTACTACTAAACTGGTGGCGTCGTTGCTGGAATCAACTATCATATCTCGGACAGCACGTTCTAATTCTGGCGATGTTTGAATCATGCCTTTTTGCGCCCATTCCCAGATGGCCACGAGGTAGAATAATTTGACGATGCTGGCTGGATAAATTCGTTCGGCAGCTCTGGCGCTAAAACCTCGCGGTTGATATTTCCAAAATTCTTGGGCGCTGAGGGCTCCGCCTGTATTGACTCGCACCGGCGGATCGTAGACTATCCAGGTAATGGCTGTACGATCGCCCGTTAAGCCTGTAAATTCTGACAATGCGGAGTCTATAATGCTACTGCCGAGATTTTCTAATTGTTCGTCTTTGTGAAAAAATGTCATGGTTGATGGCTGACGCTTAACGGTTAACGGCTAGCAGCTAATGGCAATCTATCGTTAAATGCGAACAATTAACAGCAAACAATTAGCAATTAGCAATGGCCAATTATCAATTATCTGATGTTGTGGAGTACCGGGCGCGATCGCACATAAATATTTACGATTCCCCAAAGTGCGATCGACTCGCAACTCAAGCGGCGGTGGGGCGGCATTTGCGCGCCGTCGAACTCCCCCTAAAACAGAGCGATGCAAACTTGGATACAACGGCTGTGATGGTGCGGCTGTGCGAAGATGATTATCCCGGATGGCTGGATATTCGAGATGTTGAGTTGCTCGATGCGACAGAGACAGTGTATCATCCTCTGGTGCTTTCTGAGGCCCAAATTAGGGAGAAATTGCCGATCGCCATTACTTTTGCTCGTGACGCTATGAACCAATCCAATTATTATCTTTGGGGCGGTACTGTCGGGCCAAATTATGATTGTTCGGGATTGATGCAAGCTGCTTTTGTGGCTGCGGGTATTTGGTTGCCGAGAGATGCTTATCAGCAGGAAGCTTTCATTAGACCTATTAGTATAAGTGATTTAGAACCAGGAGATTTAGTATTTTTTGGTACAGCGGAAAAAGCAACTCACGTAGGATTGTATCTGGGCGATAGTCGTTATATTCACAGTTCAGGAAAAGAACAAGGTCGCAATGGTATCGGTATCGATGTTTTGTCGGAAAATGGGGATAAAGTTAGTCAATGTTATTACCGACAATTGCGCGGATATGGTAAAGTTGTGGCAAGTTATCAACCTAGTGAGTTGTTGACGGTTGACTGTTGACGGTTGACTGTTGATATTATCGAATAAAAAAATGGACGCTGCATTATTTTTGGAAAAATTGGCTGCACAGCAGGCTGGCGCTGAGGTTGTTCTCGATGTTTCGGTGGTAGTGCCGGTGTATAATGAGGTGGAAAGTTTGCCTCATTTGATTGAGGCGATCGCCTCTTCTATCCAACCATCTGGACTCAGCTATCAAATTATTTGTGTAGATGACGGTTCTAAGGACGGTTCGGCTGAACTTCTCCAGCAGTTAGCCAGCAGTCGCGATGACCTTTGTGCTGTAATTTTGCGCCGCAATTACGGGCAAACTGCTGCCATGTCGGCAGGTTTCGATCGCGCTCGCGGTCGTGCTATTGTGACGCTAGACGGCGATTTACAAAATGACCCGGCTGATATTCCGCTATTGTTGGCAAAGTTAGATGAAGGCTACGATTTAGTGAGTGGCTGGCGGAAAAATAGGCAGGATAATACTATTAGTCGGTTGATTCCTTCTAAAATTGCGAACTGGTTAATTGGTCGCGTTACAGGCGTAACTTTGCACGACTACGGCTGTTCTTTGAAAGCTTATAAATCCGAGTTGGTAGCAGACTTGAATCTCTACGGGGAATTGCACCGCTTTTTGCCTGCTTTGGCCTTTATTGAAGGGGCGAGAATTGCCGAAATGCCGGTGCGGCATCACGCCCGTCGTTTCGGTCAAAGTAAGTACGGGATTTGGCGGACTTTTCGCGTGTTGATGGATTTGTTAACTATTTCTTTTATGAAAAAGTTCCTGACTCGACCGATGCACGTTTTTGGACTTTTGGGACTTAGTTCTATGACGTTGGGAACGGTTTTAGGAATTTATTTGACAGTCTTAAAATTGGGTTTTGGTCAAATTATTGGGAACCGCCCTTTGCTGATTTTGGCTGTGGTTTTGCTGTTAACTGGCGTGCAGTTATTTTGTTTTGGTTTGTTGGCGGAAGTGATGATGCGGACTTATCACGAATCCCAGGGAAAACCAATTTATCGAGTGCGCGAGGTGTTTGGTTATAAGTAAAGGATTGGTGTTAGTAGATCCCCGAATTCTAGCATTAGCATTGATGTTGAGTCTGGGAAACGGTTGCAGAAGTCGGGGATCTGGTGTTATATGATTTAACTCATCTGCGATATTGAACAGTCCAATCTCAAATGGTAAGGTGCGTCGCCACGCTTGAATCTGAAAGTTTCATTTAGTATCTCATAGCGACGCACCCTACAGATTACTGTCAACTGTCAACTGTCAACTGTCAACTGTCAACTGTCTAACTCATCACTTTTTGAGCTTGTCGGAGAGATGTAATAGTTGCGATCGCGTGTTGGGAGACTGCATCTATTTCTGCTGCGGTATTGAAGCGGCCAATACCAAAGCGAATCGAAGCGTAGGCTAATTTGTCCGATCGCCCGATCGCTGCTAAAACATGAGATGGAGATATTTTCGCAGAAGTACAAGCAGAACCAGAAGAAACTGCCGCCGCCGGTTGCAAACCCAACATCAACGCTTGACCGTCAACCCCGCCTACACTAATATTGAGATTCCCTGGCAATCTCTTCGTAGCGTGACCGTTGAGAAAAACATCGCCCAATTCACTCAAATTTTCCCACAAACGCTGCCGCAAATTAACCACTCGTTCTGTTTCCGACGGCATTTCTGCAATTGCCAATTCTACTGCTTTGGCAAACCCAACTATTTGCGGTGGGTAGAGAGTTCCCGATCGCATTCCCCGTTCGTGGCCTCCTCCGTGCATTTGCGGCGCTAGCTGCACTCTCGGTTTGTTGCGACGCACGTAGAGAGCACCGATACCTTTTGGCCCGTAAATTTTGTGGGCTGTCAAGGACATTAGATCGATATTCATCTCCTCTACGTCGAGGGGAATTTTGCCGATCGCCTGTGCCGCATCTGTGTGAAAAAGAATGTCATTTCCGCGACAAATTGCAGCAATTTCTGCGATCGGCTGGATAACGCCAATTTCGTTGTTAGCCGTCATCACTGAAACTAAAATTGTCTCGGCGCGAATCGCTTTGATCAAATCGCCTATATCAATCAGCCCGTCGCTTTTCACGGGTAAAACAGTAATGTCAAACCCCAATTTTTGCAAATAGGTACAGGGGTCAAGAATTGCATTGTGTTCGGTTTTTACTGTGATAATGTGCTTTCCTTTACTGAAATAAGCTTCGGCGATGCCTTTGATCGCTAAGTTATTTGCTTCGCTGGCGCCGCTGGTAAAAACAATTTCTTCTGGGGAGGCGTTGATCGCTTCTGCTATGATTTGTCGTGACTGTTTTACCGCTGCTTCTGCTTCCCAGCCGTAGACGTGGTTGATACTGGCTGCGTTGCCGAATTGTTCGGTGAAATACGGCAGCATCGCA
This sequence comes from Microcoleus sp. N9_A1, assembly GCF_036701795.1. Taxonomy (NCBI): domain Bacteria; kingdom Bacillati; phylum Cyanobacteriota; class Cyanophyceae; order Oscillatoriales; family Microcoleaceae; genus Microcoleus; species Microcoleus sp. N9_A1. Next base: position 2,544 of record NZ_JAUBRI010000047.1, on the reverse strand, counting down.
TCAAGTACCCGTTGATCTACGGGGGTTGTGGCGTGATTGTCGAGGTATATAGGACGTACAGACATAGTGCTAGTTTTGGTTGAAAAAAGTGTTAGGTTTATTGTAGACGAGCCCCTTGTTCTACTACAAAACTTTATAATTAACAAATATTTATGAAGATTTATGCGAGCTGACATTCAGGGATTAGAAATTACTATCGGTGAGCTCAAGCACCTCACCGGTGCCGGGCCCGATCGCGTATACCGGCCGCCGACAGCGACTAAGTTTGCCGGCGAAGCTTTGAAAACAGTCGGTTTAATTGTTTTGGTTCTAATCAGTTGTTGGCTGCTGGTTGCGATATTTCCTATAGCTTATTTGTTGTGGTTCGCCCTTCACTTGGTTGCGATACTCGGTTTAATCCTTGAGGATGCGTGGAAAATTCGGTGCAGTCGGCAAAACCAACATTTAATCAATCTTTTTGATGATGTCGATCGCTATAATGGTATAATCGCAGCTATCGCCATTAATGATCAGATAGAAGATGCTGGCAATGCGGAAGTCAAAATCGGCGATCGCGCCAAAGTAATTCAAGCTTTGCAGCTAATCAGAGACGATTTAGTTCGAGCTTTGAAAACTGAAAGAATTCTTAGGGAAAACAAAAAATTTGTCGCTACTAATTCCGAATTGTTTGCCAATAACTTAAGAAATTTGAATGCCCTGCAAATTAGCGATAGATCGAGCCAGCCGGGACGATTGCTCAACGAAGCTTTGCAGGTAGCCGTGGGAGTTCAAGCAGAAATGAAAAAGTTGCAAGATCGAAACGCTGCTAATTTTAAAAATGGCAAAACTTAGTAGCGTGCACGGCTGCGTGCGCCTTTTACCCAGTAGCAACATGAAGCTTACTGAACCGCTCGAACTCAAACACATTCTCCAAATGATAAGTTATGAGAAATGTGAAAAAAATATCATAACTATTGTAAATTTTTTCCTGTTACGTAACAGGTAAGGATATCTTGGGAAGGTGACGTTAACAACAAGGTCAGTATGTCTTCTAGCAAACCCAAGATTATAGTTCTCGACGACGATCCGACAGGTTCTCAAACCGTGCACAGTTGCTTGCTGCTGACACGTTGGGACGAAGACACTCTGCGTTTGGGACTGCGGGACAAATCCCCGATTTTCTTTATACTGACAAATACTCGATCGCTAACTCCCGAAAAAGCAGCCTCCGTCACCCGCGAAGTGTGCCAAAATCTTAAAAAGGCGATCGCCAGCGAAGAAATCGAAGACTTCCTAATAGTTAGCCGTTCCGATTCTACCCTGCGCGGCCACTATCCGATCGAAACCGACGCGATCGCCGAAGAACTTGGCCCCTTCGACGCTCATTTTCTAATTCCCGCCTTTTTTGAAGGAGGCAGAATTACCCGCAACAGCGTGCACTACCTAATGGTTAACAGCGTCGCAACGCCTGTTCACGAAACCGAATTTGCCAAAGATTCAGTCTTCGGCTACAGTCACAGTTACCTGCCAGACTATGTAGAAGAAAAAACCAAAGGCCGCATCCCCGCTGATGCAGTCGATCGCATTTTACTCGCAGATATGCGCTACGGAAGTTTAGATCGACTGATGGACATGACAGACAACCAATGTGCAGTTGTTGACGGCGAAAGTCAAGGCGATTTAGACACATTTGCCAAACACATTCTCGATGCAGCCAGTCAAGGTAAAAAGTTTTTATTCCGCAGCGCGGCCAGTATTTTAACATCCTTAGCTGACATCGGCCACCAGCCTGTAGCAGCCGACGAAATGGCAAAATATGTGAGAAAGGGCAAACCCGGTGCAGTAATAGTGGGTTCCCACGTTAAGAAAACTACAGAACAATTGGAACGCTTGTTAAAAGAACCCAATATAGTTAGCATTGAAATAGATGTATCTCACTTGTTAGAAGATTCACCAGAGTATCGCACCCAAATTCTCGATGAAATTCTCGAAAAAGTCCACACCGCTCATGCCGACGGCAAAACGCCTGTAATTTATACCAGCCGCCAGGAGCTACAATTTAAAAATGCGGAAATCCGGTTAAAATTTGGAGAGGCGGTTTCTGCTTTATTGATGGATATCGTGCGGGGAATGCCTGCGGATATCGGGTTTTTAATTAGCAAAGGCGGCATTACTTCTAATGATGTTTTGAGTACCGGTTTGTCGCTGAAAAGTGTCCGGCAAATCGGTCAAATTATTGCAGGTTGTTCGGTGGTGAAAGCCGAGGCAGACCATCCTCTGTTTCCAAATTTACCAGTGGTTTTGTTTCCGGGAAATGTCGGGGATAGCCATGCTTTGGCTACGGTTTACAAGCGGCTGAGTAAGTAATCAGCAGACCAATCTAAAAAAACAGAACACCCAGAACCCTGACTTCTTAGAGAAGTCGGGGTTCTAACATCTTGAAATTTTCATGCCAGAGCGTGTCTTGACAATCCCCTCAAATAAGCCCTAAGTAGGTAGGCGGGAAAAAACATATCTATGTAACAAAACATTAAGTTACCTAATTGGAGTTAAACTTAAGACGTT
>NZ_JAUBRI010000046.1:32036-63009 GCF_036701795.1 Microcoleus sp. N9_A1 | reverse complement strand
CCCTGTCCAATAATTACGCCTTTGTGATATTCATGGGTTCTGTCTTGTAATGTTTTGGCATCTGGTCTGCCCCATGCGGTATGATCGATCGCCACTAATATATGTTCTGTTGCGGGTACTTGCTGTTCTAATTCCTCTCCATACAGCATCATCAGTTTTTTTCGGTCTGGTCTACAGTCTTGTAATGCTTCGTAAATACTTGACCATTGTCGATTGAATAGCGGGCTGAGTGAAAATTCTGGCTTTACATGACGCATGGATGGTGGTCATCACTGCATCCATCAGCTCGAATGTCGCATCCTTGGCGAGTACCAATAATTCGTATGCTGCTTGACGAAATTTCCTTAATCGTTCACTGTTCATTTAGGGAGTGGATAGGTTTTATTTTTCACCCTCATTCTCTCCCGGCGCGGTGGCTCTAGTTCTTCTTTTGCCACCGTTCTCATCTTTAGTTAGTCTAAACTACAGCTTATGAAATTGCAAGCAGTAATTCTCGATGTTGACGGCACTCTCGTGCTCAGCAATGATGCCCACGCTCAAGCTTGGGTAGAGGCATTTGCTGCTTTCGGCTACGACGTGCCGTTCGAGAAAATTCGCCCGTTAATTGGCATGGGCGGCGACAAAATTATCCCCAAAATGGTATCAGGACTTTCTGAGGAAGAAGGCGACGGGAAAAAGATTGCACAGAAACGCAAAGAATTGATTATTAACCGCTTTTCATCTACTCTCGATCCTGCACCAGGTTCGCGGGAATTGGTGTTAAAAATGCAGCAAGAAAAACTGCGACTAATTATTGCTACTTCAGCTACCGCCGATGAACTTTCGGGTTTGCTCAAAGCGGCAGGGGTAGACGATTTGCTCGACGAAGCGACAACTTCTAGCGATGTGGAAGCTTCTAAACCGGAACCGGATATTGTGGAAGCTGCTTTGAGCAAGTTGCAGGTGGAAGCGAGTCAGGTTGTGATGTTAGCTGATACTCCTTACGATATCGAAGCTGCGAGCAAGTGCGGGGTGTCGCTAATTGCTTTTCGCTGCGGAGGTTTCGATGATGATTCGCTTGCTGGCGCTGCGGAAATTTACGATCATCCTGCTGATTTGTTGGCGCATTATCAGGATTCTATTTTAGGGGAAAAGAAATTGTCAGCCAGTTGAATCGAATACAGGCGAGGGCGGGTGGATTGCCTCTATTAAGCGCGGCCCACAATCCATTCTACCTGATGCGCTTCCGTGCTATCGGGAATATCCAGGCGATTAGCCAACCTTTGAATTACCGCTTGTGGTACTGCTGCTGTGCGCGATCGATTCCGCCGCAATATTTCTTCTAGAGGTACTTCTAGATAAACAACGCGAATGCGCGCTTGATAACCAGCAAAAAAATTAATTAATTGCTGGCGCATTTGTTTAGTTGTATTGGTGGCATTCCAGACAAAAGAACGTCCAGATTTCATGTATTCCCGTGCTCGATTTTTAGCTTCCATGATCACATTTCCGGGAGTTTCATCGGGAGCAACGTTCATCTCTTTTCGCAGCGCGTCCAAGGAAATAACAGGCCAATTGGGTAGATTTTCTCTAATCCAATAATCTTTACCGCTTCCTGGCAAGCCAGACATCAAAATTACTTCGCATTTAGTGTCGTCAAATGCTTCGTAATCCGGGTTGCCGTTCTCTTTGCGGAAGTAAATAAATCGGCTGTGTGCTGATGGGAATTGTCGGGGAGAATCCAAGCAATTATTTTCTTGACAAAACTCCCAAAATAGCTGTATTTTATCGAGCAATTCCTGTCTGTCGCCGCACTCTCGCCCGCGCACGTCTGCTTCGGCTAAAAGTGCGAGAAAATCGCAGCGGACAGCTTGACTAACTTTAATTACAGACTGCTGCGGGTTGGGTTTGTCCAGCAGCCAGATGGGTAAACTGCCAAATTTGACGATCGCACAAACAGTCTCGCGAATGCTAAACTGCACTGGCGTGTCGAATTGAGATAAAATTTGTCTCACCATTCTCGCACCTTGACGGGCGTGACCTTTTGAGCTAATACTGCCATCTGCTTCTATCTTTGTAAAACCAGGTTTTGCGACATCGTGCAGCAAAGCGGCGGCAAAAAGTATTGAACGTTCTTGCAGCGGAAGCTGCCGCCAATTTGGAGAAGAGATTAAGGCTTCGCAGACCATTTTGGTGTGAATTAAAACATCTCCCTCAGCGTGATAAATCGGGTCTTGCTGACATCCTTCTAAGTTTTGAATCCAATCAAAATGATTTTGAATGCTGTCCCAATCCAGGAACCAATCGGGCGGTTCTGGACAAAAGGGAAAAGTCCAAGTTGGCGAGGGCGATAATAGTGTATTCATAAATTCACCTGCAGGTTAACTAAAATTAAATAAATCTGTGCCGGGACGCAGAATATTGGGTACAATCGGTCGGTTGAGCCAATGTCCCTCCGCATTTTTAATCGCGGTCAAAAAGCTGGCACGCACGTATTTGTAACGCGCCTTTACTATGCCATCTTCTTCGACTTTAATGTATAGACCCTCCATGCGATCGCTTTTATCAGTTTCTTTCAAACACCGATCCTCATCCCATCCCAATTCCCGACACTGCAAAACTAACCGTTCCAAATGTCCCGGCAAAATAAAATTAGATTTATCCATCAACTGCATCATTTGCTTCGGCGATTTCAAAACTCCTGAAAACAGCACTGGAACTGATACTAACGGCAATCCGCTTAACAACTGGCGGCGGGCTTCCGTGCTCAAAAATTGATTTTTTTCTAAGTCCAGCACGTCGTATTCCATAAAATAGTGCGGCAAAAAATCATAAAAAACAGTGTGTTTGGCATAAAGCCATTCGCCGTACAAAATATAACGATTTCCCAGCACTTTTCCCAGAGTTCCGCTGAGACTGAAACCCCACTGTTTGAACAAATTAAAATGTTTTTCTCTCGGCCCGCCGGTGAGATAGTGGCCGCGGCTTTGCAGCAGCATTTGCCCGTCTGGTGCGAAGCTGATGCCCGTATTTGCGCCGTCTACCTTTTCTTCGATGATTAAAGGGCGATCGGCAATAGCGCTAAACGGCACGCTATCGAGGTCTTCATCACCAGGCCCGAAACGCGAACCTTCGATATGATAAGTTCTGGGATATTTAACAATTGCCATAATCAACCGATTTTAGATACTTCGACTTCGCTCAGTACAAGTTTTAGATTTTAGATTTTCAAGGCGACCCCATCCATTTTATTTTTTAAATTTTAAACTTTTGATTTTTAGAGCCGCATTCATTCAATTAACCATTATAATAGATTTATCACAAAGGAGCGTGTTAAATTGAAAAATCAAAATTTCCAGAGCCTATCATCAGCACTCGCTGGCATTCTATTAGTAGTCGCGCTGCTCCTCGGCTTCAACTCTTTTGTTGTCATCAATCCAGGTGAAGCAGGAGTAGTCAGCATTTTAGGAAAAGCCACAGATGGAGCGTTGTTAGAAGGATTTCACTTCAGACCCCCGCTGATATCCAAGGTAGATATATACGATGTAACAGTGCAAAAATTTGAAGTTCCCGCCCAGAGTGCGACTAAAGACCTTCAGGATTTAAATGCTAGTTTTGCCATCAACTTTCGCCTCGATCCTGCGAGAATAGTTGAGGTCAGAAGAACTCAGGGAACATTGGAGAATATAGTCTCAAAAATTATTGCTCCGCAGACGCAAGAAGCATTTAAAACAGCAGCAGCTTTGAGAACCGCCGAACAATCTATTACTCAAAGAAGCGAATTGAAAAGAGACTTTGATGCTGCACTGAAGGAACGGCTGTCAAAATATGATGTAATCGTGCTTGATACCAGCGTTGTCAACATTCGATTCTCCACAGATTTTGCCAAAGCTGTTGAGGAGAAACAGGTTGCTGAACAGCGGGCGCAAAGGGCTGTGTATGTTGCTCAAGAAGCAGAACAACAAGCTCAAGCTGACATTAACCGCGCTCAAGGTAGGGCTGAAGCTCAAAGACTTTTGGCTGAAACTTTGAAGGCTCAGGGCGGCGATTTGGTGCTGCAAAAAGAGGCTATCGAAGCTTGGAGAAACGGTGGCGCTCAGATGCCTAAAGTGCTGGTTATGGGCGGCGGTTCGAGTCGGGTTCCTTTCATTTTCAATATGAATGATTTTGAGGAAGAAACCAATCGCCCAAAAGTTACCAACAATTAAAATATGACTGACGGTAACAAACCCGGTTGCCTCAAAAAGCGCGCACAAGTCCTACGAGAGTTGTTCGAGTATGCTACACTTCTGAAAGTCAAAATATAGCGACAGCTTGAAACCTGTCGCTATAAAAGCGAAGTCCGCAATTAAAACGCTGGCAGCACAGTCATTTTAGGAAGCAAGGAGAAATCATGACCAGGGCTATTATGGAAACCGACAAAGGTACTATCAACTTGGAACTGTTCGATGCGGATGCACCGAATACAGTGAAGAATTTTGTTGACTTGGCGGAAAAAGGTTTTTACGACGGACTATTGTTTCATCGAGTCATTCCTAACTTTATGATTCAAGGTGGCTGTCCCAAAGGCAATGGAACTGCCGGCCCAGGCTACAAAATTAAGTGTGAAATCAACTCGAAGAAACATTTGGCAGGAACTTTATCGATGGCTCACGCAGGCCGCGATACAGGTGGCAGCCAATTCTTTATTTGCCATTCTCCCCAGTCTCATTTGGATGGAGTTCACACAACTTTTGGCCAAACAGATGATATGTCTGTCGTGAATGCAATCCGCCAAGGCGACAAGATTATTTCACTCAAAATCGAGCATTAATTTTCAGTAATTAGTGGCGTTTGTAGTAAGGACTTTCGTCCTTATTGCAAACAATATTAGTTGAAATTGAATCATTCATCTTCGAGGGAAGTGTCTAACAGTTCAATTTCTAAATTTTCTTCCTCAGCCTCATAATTAAATTCCAATCTGCTCTGCTTGATAATTTCATTTAATATATTATTTAAATACCCTTTGGCAACAGCTTCTTCAAATCTGTCTAGAAGAATAGCAACATTAATTATTTCTTCTATACATTCCATGTAACGTGAAACTATCGCATTTATTGAATACTGTTTTCGAGCTTGCGCTTCAATCTTAGATTTAATTTCAATATTAGAATCTGAAGATTTAACGACAAATGTTATCGGATACTTTTCAATTTTATCAATGTCTAGGAAATATTTATTCATATCTACGGTTTCTGTCACCTGAAAAAACCGTCCCAGAGGCTTCATTACAAAATCAATTCCACCATCATTTGCATTTGTCCGACCTGTTTTAAACAGTTTTAAATTTTCTTGCTGGAGCTGATCAACCTCATAACCCCAATAAATCGATCGGTCACTATAGTAGTATTTTAATATACTGTAGCTGACGATCTCGAAGATTCTAGCATCTACCGTTGGTGCGAGTAGTTGTTTGATAAATTCTATTACTTGACCCTCTGTCAATGCTTGAGCCTCTTTACAAAGTTGAAGAAATTTTTCAAAGCTATCTCTCTTAGCTTCAACGTAGGCATCAATAATTTGAATTACTGTTTCCGCTATATTATGTACGTTTTCCTGAATTTTAACTTTTAATAAATTTTCGTTAAACCAATACCTGTTAGTTTTCGGATTTCTCAGAACAGGGATAAAGTCACAAGTAGGAAAATATCTTTTGAATTCTTCATTAAGTCTGTGGTTCAAAGCATGATTTTGAAGCTTTTGTCCAAACGGTAATTCGCGCTGTCTCTTGAAAATATTTGTATAAACTGCACCTTCATAATCTGAATATTTCTCGCTTTGATGAAATTTTTTCAAAAAATAGTCTTCAGCTAAAACATATATAGCGTATAAATTAGCAAAACTTCCTCTTGATTTTGAGCCTTTATTTGCCGATTTAGTTTTGATATTCAAATATTGAATTAGCTCGCTTACAGCAAATACTTGCTCACCAGAAACACCAAAGTTTTCTTTTAAAATTTTCTTAATTGTTTTTGTAAATTCGTGTTCCATTTGATCAAAATTGTAAATTTAGTGTTAGCTGTTTTGGTGAACTTGCAACTGAATTGACTTCGGAGATTTGCTCCTCTTGATTGTCATCAGAAGTAATCTGTAATCTATTTAATCCTATTTCTACATATTTTTCTTGTAATTCTATTCCGATTGACTTTCTCTTAAGCTGTTTGGCAACAAATGATGTGGTAAAAGTCCCAGAAAATACGTCTAATACGACGTCTCCCTCATTACTACTTGCTTTGATAATTCGCTCTAACAAAGATGTTGGTTTTTGGGTAGGATGATCTTCATATTGGGGCATACGATATCTGACTCTCGGAAACTCCCAGACGTTACCTGGAACTTTTTGAGAATTATATACTGATGGTGTAGACTTGCGATAGTCAATTAGTTTTCTCACAGCTCCGGTTTTTGCCTCTACCAGAATATCTGAGGAATTAAATGTATAATTTTTTTTGTCTTTGACGCAATATAAAATTGGTTCGTACAGAGAACCATAATATTTTTTTGCTTGTACGCCAGAACTGTCATAATACCACACTATTCTAGAAAGAATTGTTAAGCGATCGCGCAAATATAAATCAAAGTATGGCATACTTTGAGTAGATGCCATCAGATACAAACTACCGTTGTGCTTGAGCTTATTAATACATAAATTCAACCAGTTATAGCTCCATTCTAAATAATCGCTCTCTGATTCCCACTTGTCTATAAAACCATTGAAATTTTTGCCGATATTATAGGGAGGATCGGCAAAAATTAAATCGACTGAGTTGTCTTTAATTTCATGAGAAAGGACTTCTAAAACATCTCCCAATATTAGCTTGTGTCTGTCTAATTGAAAGATTTTCATTTTGCCTAACCTTTTCTAATCAATACGTCATTTTGTCAGCTAGAGTTGGATATTTACCAGAAATACTCAATACAGTTCATACTTGAGCAAAGTACAGGGAATTGAACCATTGAAAACCGGAATCCGCTTCGATGTTCTGAGTCCCACCTGTTTACCCAACTCTTTATTTCCGGTCAAAATAAACGCATTCCAACCTTTAAAACGCTGTTTGAAAATATCGCCCAACATCTTATAAAGTTCTCCCAATTCGCTAGCATCTCCGAGGCGCTCTCCGTAGGGAGGGTTGCAAATCAAAACGCCTCTGTCTGTGGGTGCTTCCAACTCGGATAACTCGGTACGAGCAAACTTAATTTTACCGGCAATACCTGCTTGTTGGGCGTTGGTGCGAGCTTGGTCTAACATATCAGAATCGCGATCGCACCCGGCAATCATTTCTGGAAGCTCTGACAATTCGCTGTTTTCCGCTTCCGCCCACAATTTATCCCACAAAGGCTCTTCAAAGTCCCGCCAAGTCATAAATCCAAACTTTTCTCGAAACAATCCCGGTGCAATATTCAAGGCTTTTAAACTCGCTTCCAAAGGCAAAGTTCCCGAACCGCACATCGGGTCTAAAAACGGCAAATCTGGTGTCCATTCTGCCATTTCTAACAACGCCGCAGCGAGGGTTTCTTTGAGAGGAGCAAGCCCCATTGCCGGCCGGTATCCCCGCCGGTGCAAACTGCCGCCAGAGCTGTCTAAACTCAAAATAGCGCGATCGCGATGAATGTGAAGGTTAATTAGCAAGTCGGGATTTTCGACATCAACACTGGAACGTTTGTTAAATTGGTGGCGCTGTTGGTCGGCGATCGCATTTTTGACCTGCAAAGCTGTAAAGTGTGTGTGGTTCAACTTATCGTTGCCACCTGTACAGTTGACTGCTAAGGTATTATCAGGATTTAGATAGTCGTCCCAAGGAATTTTCTGCACTTCGCGGTAGAGCATATCTGAGTCGTAACACCGGAATTCGGCGATGGGAACAAGCACTCGAAAAATTGTTCTCGACCAAAGATTGACGCGGTACAATAAAGCGCGATCGCCCGCAAAGTAAACTCCTGTAAAATCGGGCTTGACATCCTGCGCGCCTAGGCTTTCTAATTCTTGGGCGGCAATTGTTTCTAAACCGCGCGCAACTGTAGCAAAATATTGATTCATTGATAATTACGAAGGAAGAAGGAAGAAGGAAGAAGAAGTAAGAAGGAAGAAGGAAGAGGGAACCAACAGCTATCTGTGTATCCGTGACTTCTGGATCGTGAAGAAAGTTAATTGGGAACTACTTATGCTTCATTTGTCTTTCTCGATCGCCCTTCATTTAGATAGTAGCTCGTTTTCATCCTAACTCTCACAAACAATACTCTACCTTAAGGTAGATGCTGGAAATCAAAAAACTGCTACCTTACAGGATAATTTCTCAACAGGCGATCGCCCGCCTAGTCCTGTAGTTAAAAGGGCGATCGGGCGATCGCCCGATCGCTCAACCTCCAGAATCTAGCAGCAGAGCGGATTCGCGCTTAATTTTCACCAGGGTGAGCAACTGCTGCGAATTACCCTGGCGGTCTATTTATTGATAAGAATTCTTAACTACTTGCACAGTTTATTAACTTCATGTTAGGCTTCTAGTCAAAGTTGAGAATTCAAACCCTAACGTCACAGTCAGGGAAAATTTCAGCTAAATGGGTGTAATACAACAATTAGAGGCCATTATGTCAAAGCAAATCAACGGATCGGCTCTCAAACTGTCCCGCGCTAGCAAAATCCAAGTAGAAGTCAAGGAAATTGCCAAGCACGCCACAGCTAAAAACATCTCTTCTACCCTCAATGTTGATGCCGATGGTAGCGATGTTACCAACGAGTAATTGCAGGTTTTTCCGTTAGACTTCGCCTCCCCAAACAAGAAGTAATAGATTTTATTTTTTGATATCGGGAAGTCTGGAATAATTGAGGACAAGCGCAAAGTGTTGTCCTCAATTATTTAATTGCTAAAAGCTTATTGATAATATTTATCGTTTATTTTTAAAGTTTATGCGATCGCTCGCCAATCTCCTCAAACCATACAATCTCGAAGATTTTCTCAATAACAACTGGACAAACAAAGCAGTTGCGATTAAAAGTGAAGGCAAAAAAGACTTTGCACACCTATTTTCCTGGGAAAAACTCAACCACCTGCTCAACTTTTACCAATTAAAATATCCCGACATTCGCTTAGCAGTAGAAGGAAAAGTTCTCGACGAAAGCGAAAACGCCAATCTCATCAAATTGTGCCAATCGGGAGCAACTTTAATTATCAATCAAGTCCACAAACTAATACCAGAAATAGCTGAATTTGCAGCAGAATTTAAAGCAGACTTGGGTTATGGAAACCAAGTAAATGCCTACTGTTCTTGGCCGGAAAAACAGGGTTTTTCCTCCCACTACGACACCCACGAAGTTTTTATCTTGCAGACAGACGGAATCAAACAGTGGTACGTTTTTGCTGACACAATTAAATACCCGCTGACAGACCAAAAATCCTCGACTTTTTCGCCGCCAGAAACCCCACCCTATTTAACCTGCACCTTGCACCCCGGCGACGTGCTTTACATACCGCGCGGACATTGGCATTATGCAGTTGCTTCCGACGAACCGTCGCTGCATTTAACATTAGGAATTCACTGCAAAACAGGAATTGACTTGTTAGAATGGTTGGTGGGCGAATTGCGACAACAATCAGAGTGGCGGCAAAGTTTACCGCTGCGAATAAATCAAGATTCAATCGATACAAGTGTAAATAATTTAATTGCCCAATTGCAGGGCTACGCAAACAGTAAAAATCTGGGAGAAGAGTACAGCAGCTACCTCGACAGTTTAGCAAAACCTGTAGCGAAATATTCTCTCCCTTCTCAAGCAGGGTTCAATATTTTTCCCTACGGCATTCAAACTAAATATAGAATTCCCAAATTTCAGCGGGTGAGAATTAGCGAATTGCCTGACGGGGACGGATACAAAATAGTTGTTGCAGGTAAAGAAGTATCTCTCAAAGGAGTAACGGATAAATTTACGGAGAATCTATTTAGTACAGAATTTTTTACAGGAGAAGATGTGATGGATTGGTTGCCGGATTGTGATTGGGAAATAGATGTAATGCCGCTTTTGTCGAGGCTAGTTGTTGAAGGAATTATTTTTGTTAGTTAAAACTATAGAAGAGTAATAGCTGCGATAAATCTGTTTTTAAAATAGTAATTTATGACACACAATGAGGTATAACATGACGAATAGTTTTTTTTGCGCCGATGCTTCTAAATGCGTTGAAGAGGATATTATTGGTAGCGGTACTAATTACCAAACCTATGTATTAATTGAATGCTGTTTGCCTTGGGAATCAGAAGCTTTTAATTCTCAGCAAATTCCCCAGAATCTCAGGGATTTGGTAAAGGAAGTAGAGAATTCAAAGCAAAAAATTAGATTTTTGTTAATCAATAGTGAATCAACTAAATTTGCAGATAGGCGCAAAATTTTGATTTACGACAAAAGCCAAGATGTTTTGGGCGGTTACGAAAAACACGAATTTAATGTGAATAGCATTGAGGAAGTGGCGGGAACAGTCAAAAGCTATTTAGCTGGAGAAGTCCCGGATTGCGAAGTTGAAAATAACCCAAGTAGAGATATTTTGGTTTGCACTCACGGGAGTCACGATAGATGTTGCGCCAGATACGGCAATCCGTTTTATGCCCAAGCAAAAGCTGTGGTTTCCGAGTTAGAATTGAGTGATGTTCGTGTTTGGAAATCCAGTCACTTTGGCGGACACCGCATGGCACCGACTGCGATTGATTTGCCTGATGGTAGATATTACGGAAATCTCGATCGCACTTCGTTCAAATCTATTCTAACGCGCACTGGCGATATTGAATGTTTGAATAAAGTTTATCGGGGTTCGGGGGTTTTGCCGAACGAAATTCAGGTTTTGGAACGAGAATTAATCATCCGCTACGGTTGGGATTGGTTCAGCTACAAAGTCTCGGGCCGCATTGTTGAGAAATATCCAGAAAATGATGCTTTCTTGGCTGAAATTACCTTTGAGAAAGCGGACGGTACTTATAGTTATCGCGCTGATTTGGTGAAAGATGAAACCAAAACTGTTCGACTCAAAGGTTCTTGTGGTGCTCAAAAAGAGTCGGAATTTGTCAAGTATTTTGTAGAAAATCTCCATTTTTACTCGAAGAAGGAGGATTTGAAGTTTGTAGGCTACCCTCTTGTTTCGGTGCAAAAATTGGTGGAGACTATGTAAGATTTTGTCCTGTCGCGCATAATACATAGGCCAGGGCGGGTTTTTGAGATTGTCGGTTTTGGGCAAATATTTTTGGTGAACCCGCCCCTACAGGAATCATGATTGAATTTCTAACTGCATAAATATGTGCGGAATCCCCAGGAAATCGGAGGGATTGCCTTCTTCGGTAAATCCGATTCTTTGATAGAATTTAATGGCGTTAATTCGAGATTTAAGTCTTAAAGTTTTTAGATTTTTTGCTTGAGCTTTGACGATTAAGTTTTTAATTAATTGAGTGCCGATTCCCTGATTTTGAAATTCAGGAAGTACCGCAACGTAGCTGATGTTTCCTAGTCCTGGGGATGATTCGCGCAGTCGGGCTGAAGCAATGATTTTGCGATCGCACATTCCAATTAAATGAAAAGCAGTATCTTCGTGACTATCCCTTTCGCTGCCCTTTTCCATCCCTAGGGGCGATCGCAAAACCAACCACCGCTGGTCAAACATCTCTTCTAATTCTTGTGCGTTTTGAACTTCGCGGATGTCTATTTGAGGCATTTTTTGATTAAATTAAATTTATAAAAATACTATAGCTGTCCTTGCAGGGGCCATAATTTTTTTTACCCCACCCCAACCCTCCCCTTAACAAGGGGAGGGAGTAAGAAATTCACAAATGATTTAGGATTGCAATATATATTGTGCGAGTTACAAACTGTCAGTAATACTGGTGAAATTAAAAGCTTTCACGCGCACTCCCGGTACGACACTACCACCGTAACGTTTCACCTCGCTAACTGCATCCACATCCCGCAACATATCAGGTAAAACTTGATTGAAACGCATATTTTTAATCGGGTAAACAATCTTACCATTTTCAATCCAGAAAGTACCATCGCGAGTCATGCCCGTTACTTCCGATGTTTTGGGATTCACATAGCGAACATACCAAGCTCGACTGACAAAAATTCCTCGTTCGGTTTGAGCGATTAAATCTGCTAAACTTTGGTCGGAACCTGTCATCAAGATCGGGTAATAAGCACCTTTTGCTTCTTTGCCTTTTTGGGCGGCCCAGTAACGAGAATAAGACAAACTTTGAGGGATACCATTTTTGATGATTTCCAAATAGTTATTGTTGAATCCGTTGCCGAAAAAATTACCCGATCGCAACAAAGGATGACTTGGATCGCGCAGTACCTGCACTAACGGGCTGAAAAGTTGTTCTCCCGCGCGGTTTCCAGCGGGTTTTCCCGACTCATCGGCGATCGACATAAACGATCGCCCCTCATCCGCCGCCCGCGCATCCATAGCCCAAATTATCCACGGTAGCAAATCTGCAAACGCAGCGCCCTCAAAGATTACAGGATAAACACCAGGAGTAATTTCGCGGGGGTTGCGGGAGGCTTTCGCGCGCGAGACAACTTGTGCGGCTAATTCGGCGACTTGTAGTTCGTGGATGCCCCAAGCCGTGCTTTCCGTCCAGCTAGAACCGTCTCCAATGCGGGCTGTAAAGCCGAAATTCGCCTCTGTAGATTGGTTGCAGGCGCGGAGTCCGGTTGACGAGGCGATCGCGTATAGCGAAGCCTCAGCGCTCAATGTACCGGAAGCTTCCGCACCTTCGCCAGATGCGATCGCGCAAGCCTGCTGTACCATTTTTGCCCGCTCTAAAGGCGATGCAGCAGCCGTTGCTTCATCAAACGCCGCCGGGGGCAAATCGTAGGTTTGAGGGGGCAACAGCGGCATCCATTCGGGGTCTGCGGGGGCAATTCGGGCGAGTTCTTCCGATCGCTTGACGGTTTGGGCGATCGCATCTTCATCAAATTCGGTAACAGATGCAGAAGCGCTTTTGTTACCAAAATAGCTAGTAATGTTGAGGCTAAATACAGTTTTACTAATATTTTGGGTGATTTGATTTTCCGAGAATCGGGAAAGAGATTCTTCGCCAGTAGAAAGACTGACAAATACTTCCTCTGCTTCCGATTGTTTGACTACCTTTTCTAATAAAGATAACGCTTGGTCTTCACTTAAAATTGCTGGCGATGTTGTTACGGTCATAAGCTAGAATGCTAGGAAAATTTGTTGGCTTTATTATTTATCTCAGAGCTCTCTCTCTGTGTTCTCTGCGCCCTCTGTGGTTAAATCATTCCGAATTAAGCCCTTCCCCCAATTTGAATATCTCTAACTCGCACCGGCACACAAGCATGAGTCATTTGAGCAACCTGTATCGGTTCACCTTTGCCGCACATATTAGTACCGCATTGAACCCGTTCGGAAGCAGGCCCGATTGCATCTACTTGATTCCAGAAATCAGTGCTCATTGAATGATAAGTTACATCCTTCAACATACCGACAACTTTACCTTTTTCCACCTTCCAAAAAGCATCACCGCCGAATTGAAAATTGCGCCGCTGCTGGTCGATGGAAAAACTGCCTGTACCATCAATTAAAATCCCATCTTCCGTATCAGCAATCATCTGATCCAAAGTAGCAGTATGACTGCCGCCATCCGGGCCCGGTTCCAGTCCCAAATTAGGAATTCTCACCATCGGTACGCTAGACCAACTGTCAGCGCAGGCAGAACCGTTGCTGCTGGCGCGTCCGAGGCGATAAGCTGTTTCTCTGTCAGTGAGATAATCGACTAAAATTCCATCCTTGACAACGTACCAATCTTGCGATTTTACTCCCTCATCGTCGTAACCCATTGTACCGCGACCGTGGGGTTGAGTGCGATCGCACTTGAAGTTTACCCAAGGTGCAGCGTATTGCAGCTTATTTAACTTATCAGTAGTAGCAAAACTCGTGCCAGCAAAATTCGATTCGTAGCCGTAAACCCGGTCTAATTCTGTTGGATGTCCGACGGATTCGTGGATTGTTAAAAATAAATTTGTTGGCTTGAGAATCAGGGATTTGCAAATACCAGCCGGGACTTTCGGCGCAGCGACTTTTTCAATGGCTTCGGCAGCTACTCGTTCGACTTGACACAACAAATCGTCTGGATTAATATGTTCGTAACCGATGTTTAGCGGCGGACGTTCGTAACTGCGACTTTGGGCATCGCCGCCCGCAATTGCCGTACAGCCAAAACCCGGATAGCTGCGGTAGATTGTTTGTTCGATTAGCGAGCCTTCTGTGGATGCAAAAACCTTGTCTTCGCGGTTGAATGTCAAAAAAGAATAAGCTTTTTTGATGCCTTGTGATTCGTGCGCTAGCAGGCGTTCGTTGATGGTTAATAAAAGTTCGGCTTTGTCAGCAACGGGGACAGAAAATGGGTCAATTGCGATCGCACTAATGTAAGTATCGACATATTTTTCGACAGGTACTAAGCGCACCGGTTCCTTTTGAGTCAAGCGGCTGCCTTTAGCGATTTCCACGGCCAAAGCGACGATTCTGGCAACTTCTGCGGGTGTTTTGTTGTGACTGGCGGCAAAGCCCCAAGCGCCGTCTAGCAGCACTCGCACGCCAAAACCGGAACTTACATTGTCGGAGATATTGCTTAAAGATCGATCGCGCGCATACAAACCTTGCCTCCGGTAACTGCAAAAGCGCACGTCACCGTATTCGCACCCAGATTTCCGAATTAACTCTACAGCTAAATTTGCCAACTCGTTAGCAGAGATTTTTGCAGTTAACAGTACCATAGTTATTCGTCGTTCGTCGTTGGTTATCAATCATTATAGCGCTGTTTAAGGATTTAAACGAACCGCGAAGACGCGAAGAGCGCGAAGGAAGACAAGAGAGAGAGAAGTTTTTCTGCTCTTCTTCTCTCTCTCTTCCTTCGTGTCCTTAGCGCCTTCGCGGTTTATTAAATCTTACTCCAATTCCTGCAAAACCGCAGTTAAAATTTCCACAATGCGATCGATATGTTCCTGCTCAATAATCAACGGAGGCGACAAAGCAATAATATCACCAGTAGTCCGAATCAACAACCCTTTTTCAAAGCACTGCAAGAAACAATCAAAAGCCCGTTTCCCCGGCTTCCCAGGGATAGATTCCAACTCAATCCCCGCCACAAGTCCGAGATTCCGCACATCAATGACGTGGCGCACGCCCTTCAAAGAATGAACCGCATTTTCCCAATAATCAGCTAACTTATTAGCCCGTTCAAACAGCCTTTCTTCCTCATAAATATCCAGCGTCGCCAAAGCAGCAGCGCAGGCTAGGGGATGACCAGAATAAGTATAACCGTGAAAAAGCTCGATCGCATTTTCAGGAGCATTCATAAAAGTATCATAAATTCCCTCCTTCACAAACACCGCCCCCATCGGCACAGTACCGTTAGTTATCCCCTTCGCCACCGTCACAATATCGGGAACCACCCCAAAATATTCAGTAGCAAAACTCGCACCCAAACGCCCGAAACCCGTAATTACCTCATCAAAAATCAGCAGAATTCCGTACTTGTCACAAATCTCCCGCAGCCGCTGCAAATAACCTTGCGGCGGAATCAAAACCCCCGTAGAACCAGCCACCGGTTCCACAATTACCGCCGCAATATTAGACGCATCGTGCAAAGCCACAATCCGTTCCAATTCATCCGCCAAATGCGCGCCCCATTTCGGTTGCTTGCGACTGAAAGCATTGTGTTCTAAATTATGAGTGTGAGGTAAATGATCCACTCCTGTCAGCAAACTGCCAAACATTTTACGATTTGTACCGATACCGCCGACAGAAATCCCCCCAAAACCAACGCCGTGATAACCGCGTTCCCTACCGATTAATCTTTGGCGAGTTCCTTCACCTTTCACGCGGTGATAAGCAATCGCAATTTTCAAAGCAGTTTCCACAGACTCGGAACCCGAATTAGTGAAGAAAACGCGATCGAAATTGCCCGGAATCATCTTCACCAAACGTTCCGCTAATTCAAAAGCGCCGGGGTGTCCCATCTGAAAAGGTGGGGCATAATCTAGAGTCGATACTTGCTTATGAATTGCCTCGATAATTTTCGGGCGACAGTGGCCTGCATTCACGCACCAAAGCCCCGCAATTCCATCTAAAATGGATCGGTTATCATCGGTTGTAAAGTGCATATCTTTTGCCGAAACCAATATTCGCGGATTGGCTTTAAACTGCCTATTGGCAGTGAAAGGCATCCAGTAAGCGTCCATATTTGTCATGTTTTTTTATCCTTTTATATTGATGTTTCTGTTTTCCAAATATAACTCAATACGGTTCAGATCAGACGGCGGTTGAAACCGCATCTATACAAACAAAACCCGCCTCCGCGGGTTGAAGATCCGACGGCGGTTGAAATTACCTTATTTTCTTCAGTCCGCGGAGGCGGACTTCCTTTGTGTAGACGCGGTTTCAACCGCCGTCTCATCTTAATTCTCGATCGCACTTAATTAACTAACGATCGCACCAACCGACTAATGTTGCAACAAACCCGTCAGCATTTTCACAGGCCGCCCATCGTAGGGCCACGCGAAAGCATGGCGGAAAGCGGCCTCTTGACAGGCTTGTAACTGCCGAAAATCAATGATATCCAGAGTTAACAAATTCTCATACTCAAAAGGCAGCCGCACGTTGTGCAATCCCGCGTTGTCAGTACAAATGGCAATATCGACACCAGCTTCAAAACATCGATCGAACACTACCTTCAATTCCCCCATATCCTCCAACGTCCCCGTTTTGAGATAGGTAGTCGGGCAAACTTCTAAGCATTGACCTCTGCGCGCGACTTCTGGCAGCAGTTCGGGATATTTTAGCGGAATTTGAATCCCGTGACCGATACGCATCAGATAGGGCAGAAGTTCGGGATAACAGCCCGAAGTAGTTTCGTAAAGATGGCCTGTCGTCTTAATGCCGATCGACCTTGCGTACTGATACAATCCCACAAACTCGTCCAAACGATCGCCAATAGCAGCATCACCGCCCGCAAGATCGATCGCACAAACATATTCTCCCATCTCGGCCGCCAAATCGACGATCGCCCGATTCACCTCATAGGGCAAACGCGAGTGCATACACAAAATTTGGCTAGTCACAATCGGACAATCGCTAATTTGACTTGCCTTCCCTACAACCTTGACAATTTCTGCCATCAAGTCAATGCGTTTTGACTGTTCCAAATGCTCTGGAGTCCGCAAATAAGGCGTATAGCGCAACTCCAAATAAGCCAGATTTTCAAACACGTAAGCGCCCCGCATCAACCGATAGATGAAATAAGGCAAAGTCTCAACAGTTTGCACACTTTCCACCAGCGTGTGCAGTTCCAAATACTCATCGAGAGTATTGCGCGGACGAGTGTAAAAATCCTCAAAAGCAGAGTATTGTTGAAATCGATCGACCATCTCAGCATTATGGCGATCGAAATACCGCCACAGAATCCTAGGAACCACAGAACCGCCCAGATGGCGGTGCAACTCAGCGTGTAAAGTCATGCGATTTACCTTCTGCCTTGGGAAGTGCCCCGATATGGCTGGGACTGGGTTTGTGAAAGGAATACAGCCTCACTGCTCTTAATTGTAACAAAAATTTATTTGACATCCGGGACGCATTCGTACATAATCAGAGTTTGTGTCAACCTGAGCTGAACGCGAGAAACCCTTGGCTAACGTAGTTGTGATCGGCGCCCAATGGGGCGATGAAGGAAAAGGAAAAATTACAGATTTGCTCAGCAAATCCGCAGATATCGTTGTCCGCTACCAAGGGGGCGTCAACGCCGGTCACACGGTAGTAGTCAACGGTCAGACTTTCAAGCTGCACTTGATTCCGTCCGGGATTCTCTACCCTGACAAAGAGTGTATCATCGGCTGCGGCACGGTCATCGACCCTAAAGTTTTAATTGAAGAATTAGATCAGCTAGAGGCACTGAATATTTCCACAGCCTCGCTGATGATTTCAGAGACTGCTCACATCACCATGCCCTATCACCGATTAATTGATGTGGCATCGGAACAGCAGCGGGGAAATTATAAAATCGGGACAACAGGACGCGGCATCGGCCCTACTTACGCCGACAAGTCGGAACGTACAGGCATTCGGATGCTCGATTTAATGGACTTGGAAGGATTCCGAGAACAACTGGAATGGACGATTCATCATAAGAATGTCATTCTGGAAAAACTCTACAATTTGCAGCCTCTGAATCCGCAAGATGTTTTTGATGAATATCAAGTTTATGCAGAACGTTTGCGGCCGCACGTAGTAGACAGTTCCCTGAAGATTTATGAGGGACTTCACACGCGGAAAAATATTCTGTTTGAAGGCGCGCAAGGCACTTTATTAGACTTAGACCACGGCACTTATCCTTATGTTACTTCCAGCAATCCCATCGCTGGCGGCGCTTGTGTGGGCACAGGAGTCGGCCCAACAGCGATCGATCGCGTAATTGGCGTAGCAAAAGCCTATACCACCCGCGTTGGAGAAGGCCCCTTCCCTACCGAAATGGTCGATGGAGTTGGCGCAATTTTGGGCGAAAGAGGTGCAGAATTCGGCACCACAACCGGCCGCAAACGCCGCTGTGGCTGGTTCGACGCGGTAATCGGCCGCTACGCAGTCCGCATCAACGGCCTTGACTGTTTGGCTGTCACCAAACTAGATGTTTTGGATGAATTAGAAGAAATAAAAGTCTGTGTTGCTTACGAAATTGACGGCGAACGCTGTGTCGATTTCCCGAAAAGTTCGCGGATATTTGCTCGGTGCAAACCCATTTATGAAACCCTTCCCGGTTGGAAACAATCCACAGAAGAGTGCCGCAATTTGGAAGATTTGCCGTCACAAGCATTGGATTATCTCAAGTTTTTGGCAGACTTGATGGAAGTGCCGATCGCCATTGTATCTCTCGGTGCCAGCCGCGACCAAACTATCATTGTCGAAGACCCGATTCACGGCCCGAAACGAGGATTGTTGTCGGTTGACGGTACTCCTGTAGCAGCAAAATCCTAACAGGTTTAGTTATAATACAGAAAAAGGGTCTATCTCATGTCCGAGCGGGTTCCAGTGACGGATGAAGATCGTCTAATCTACCAACTAACCCTTCATCGGGATTTGGTTGGCTGGGTAATCAGAAAATTAGCTGAAGCTGGCATTCCATCCCAGAGAACTACTGGCAACGATCCGAAAGGAGACATTTTAATTGTAGCTACCAAGGATGCCTCACAAGTAGAGCAAATAATCTACGATATTCATCATCAATACAATAGAGGAAGTATCAAAGATTCACAGTCAAATGTAAAGGAAAGAAAAACAGACCTGCCACATATAGAAATAAAAACCACATACCTTTCAGGAAAAGCCGTTAATGAAATTATTGATACTGCCACTGTTATTGGAGTTGTAAGTGCCGATAAAATTTCTGCACCGGGAAAGCTAAATTTATCACAGCAGTCATAGCTTATGCAGAAAATATTCCTTTGAACGAGTTTTCAGATGTTTAGTAGCAGGAGTAATCCCAATGTTTGACATCAGTTTTTATTCAGCCAATGGTGAACCGTCTGATAGTGTAAGAATCACAGCAACTACTTACGAATGGTTAGCAAAATCAGCATTTTCCAAAATAGGTGGCACATCAATCGACACTGAAATTTACCTAGATGAAGAAAATGTAATTCTGCCTCTAGTTGAATTAAATCAAGAGATTCGCCACCAGTTCAAGAAAATTTTTAGCGAAGCAATTATCAGTGAAAGCGATGTAGTTCTCACTAAGCTTGGTGATTACCCTTCAAAAGAAGAGTATCAATCAGGAACTTACCGTCTGAGAAAAATGCTGGAATTGCTGAAGTGTGTGGAAAATGAAAACTATCAATACCTTCAGCGAATTTAATTAAGCGCGATCGCGATATCACAATTCTGGTAAAATGTGAAAACAATCAGCAGAAAGTCAGAAAATGGAACTCGCAGTAGAATGTCAAAAGCGGGCAGAAGGCAGCAAACCTAACGCCCTCCGCCGCTCTGGATTGATTCCCGCCGTCCTCTACGGGCACAAAGGCTCTGAATCCATTTCCCTTACCATCAAAGCCAAAACAGTCGAACACCTGCTCAAAAAGCGCGTAGTCAACAACGCCCTAATTGACCTCAGCATTCCCGAACTCTCTTGGACTGGAAAAACCTTGCTGCGGGAAGTTCAAGTTCATCCTTGGAAAGGCTTTCCTTACCACCTGAGCTTTTTCTCCGTCGCAACTCAAGACAGCCTGGAAGTTGAAGTGTCGCTGAATTTTGTCGGCGAAGCTGTCGGCGTCAAATTAGAAGGCGGCATCTTGGATACCGTGCTGACGCAACTAGCAGTTAAGTGCAAACCTGACAGCATTCCTGAATCAATAGAAGTAGATATTTCTAATTTAAAGGTTGGGGATGCGCTGCACATTAACGAATTAGTTTTGCCTGCGGGAGTGGTAGCTCTCGGCGAACCAGATCAGGTGGTTGTTACTGTGCTGGGAATTCAAGCAGGTTCTGAAGCCGAAGACGCAGAAGAAGACGCAGCCGCAGCAGCTTAATTAGTAATTGCTAATAGTTGTTAACTAATTGTTGAAAAAAAAGGGCGATCGCTTTCTCCCAAAAGGGCGATCGTTTTTTGCTAAAAAGGCTATTCTCGTTTGGGTTCGATCGCACATCTTTCACCCTGCTCAAAAACAGGCAAGATGCCTGTTCCACAAAGAGTGCATTTCTTTCTTGTGGGCCGTTGCTCCTAGCCCGCCGGTAAAAAGCCTATAGAAAAGGGTGCAATCTCCCTTGCCCAGTCCACAAGAAAGCCTCCCACAAGCAAGAACCGGCAGTGTTTACTTTGCTTTACAAAACGGGCGATCGACTCTTTAGCTACAAAAGTCGGGACGGGCGCGCAAATCTGCCAGAAACCGGGCTGATTCTTACATATTTAACCGTAAAATCCAAAAAATCAGCCGAGAATCCCGGTTCCTCGCCAGCAACGGGATTCAAAAAAAATAAGAAGTGGGGGAACAAGTCCGGTACTGTTAGTGTCAAACGCGAGTATAATTGTTAAACGTTTCGACTACCCTATTTAATTCCTGCCTCTGGAGCCGCCGCCCATATGCCATCAACAGTCAGTACAGAATCAACAGCGGTTCAATTTAACCAACAGGGAGAAATATACTTATCCCAAGGAAAATTAGAAGAAGCGATCGCCTCCTGCGAGCAAGCTTTAAAGATTCATCCCAATTTTGCACCGGCTTACAAGACTTTGGGCAACGCGCTGCAAGCTCAAGGCAGGATGGAAGAGGCACGGCACTGGTACGCTAAAGCGATTGAAATAGAACCGAATTTTGCGGAAGTATACGCGAATTTGGGCAGCATTGGCGCGCAGCAGCAAAAATGGCAGGAGGCGATCGGATTTTATCAAAAGGCGATCGCGATTAAGCCGAATTTCGCGGGAGTGTACCGGAATTTAGCAAAAGTATTCGGACAAATTAGCAAACCGGAAGAAGCGCAGCAGTGCTGGTATCAAGCATTTAGTTTGGAACCGGAAAAAGTAGCGCCTGGGGAACACTTGAATATGGGCGACGCTTTTTTTAGGCAGGAAAAATTCCCCGAAGCGATCGCCTGTTACGATCGCGCCATAAAATTAAATCCTAATGTGGCGACTGCTTACCAAAATTTGGGCGAAGCGCTAAAAAAACAAGGCAAGTTAGAGGAAGCGACAGTATATTATCGCAAGGCTATTGAACTCAACGCAGCTCATGCGAGAAACGGCAGCGAGGGAGAGCAAACTTTGGCGGGTGCAACGGCGAAAAACGGCAGCGAGGGAGAGCAAACTTTGGCGGGTGCAACGGCGAAAAACGGTGCAGTTAAGCAGCAGCCTCCTGTAACCGCAGTCAAGCCGCCAGTTAAGCCACCAATGCAGCAGGCAGTTAATTCTACAATTAATATAGAAGACCCAGAAGCATACAAAATACTGGCAGAAGGTTATTTTGCTCAGGGCAAATTGGAACAGGCAATTTCTGCTTGCAAAAAAGCGCTACAAATAAAGCCGGAAGCGCCGCTTTACAAAATGCTGGGCAACGCCCTGCAAGCTGGCGGCAAAATTGATGAAGCTAAAAGTTGTTATGTCAAAGCAATAGAAATTAACCCAAATTTTGCCGAAGCTTATGCTAATTACGGCAGCATTTGCGCGCAGCAAGAACAGTGGCAGCAAGCGGTTTCAGCTTACGAAAAGGCGATCGCCCTGAAACCGGATTTTGCCGGTGCTTTCCGCAATTTTGCAAAATTGTTGACGCAGTTAGGCAAGTCTGAGGCGGCGACTGAGGCTTGGTATCGAGCATTTGCGATCGACCCCAAGTCTGGCACCGCCGAGGAACACGAGAATTTAGCCAAAACTTTGATCGAGCAAGGTAAGGTAGAGCAAGGTATTGACTGTTACCGGCGCGCGGTTGAGTTGAACCCAAATGCTGGTGCAGCTTATCACGAATTGGGCGAACTTCTCAGGAACAAAGAACAGTGGGAAGCGGCGGTTGATGCTTACAGCAATGCGATTAGAAATAATCCCGAACTTTCTTGGTCGCACAACAATTTAGCTGAGTCGCTGGTGAAGTTGGAACGCTGGGAGGAAGCTATAAATGCTTACCGCAAGGCGATCGAATTAAATCCAGATTTTAGCTGGTCTCACAACAATTTAGCTGACGTGTTGCTGAAGTTGGAACGCTGGGAGGAAGCTGTAGAGGCTTACACGAAAGCAACAGAATTAAATCCAGATTTTAGTTGGTCGCACAACTATTTAGCCGACGCGCTGATTAAACTGGAACGCTGGGATGAGGCGATTTCGGCTTACCAAAGGTCGATCGAACTTAATGCCGATCACTTCTGGGCGCACAACAATTTAGCAGAAGCGCTGGTGAATTTGGAACGCTGGGATGAGGCGGTTGTTGCGTACCGGCGGGCTAACGAAATCAATCCGAGTTTCTTCTGGTCGCACAGCAAGTTGGGCGACGTGTTGCTAGAAATGGAAAGGTGGGATGAGGCGATAGATGTTTACCGGCGGGCGGCTGAGTTGAATCCTGATTTTGCGTGGACTTATTACAACATGGGGACGGCTCTGGAGAAGCTGGAACGGTGGGATGAGTCGATCGCTTCTTACCGCCACGCTGTGCAAATTCAGGCGGATTTGCCGTGGATTTCGCAAAAGTTGGCTGATGCTTTGAGGATGCGATCGCAGTGGGATTTGCAGCAGTCAATGGGTTTGTATCGGCGGGCGATTCAGGAGAATCCTGATGACGTGCAGTTGTATCACAAGGCTTTGGAGATTGCGCCGAATGATGCTGAGCTGTATGTTGAGTTGGCGAATGCTTTGGTGCGGAAGAATTGGCCGGATGGGGCGATCGTCTTTTATCAGATGGCGTTGCAAATTCGGCCTGATGACAAGGCTATTTCTGGGCGGTTAGAAGAGGTGTTAAAAAAAAAGGGGGTAAGTAGGGCGGCAGAAAAAAGTGCTGCTAGCCGACAATCTGGAAGCGCGATCGAACACACCCCGGGAGTGGCTGCGGAGTACCACGAATTAGGGGAGTCTCTGCAAGAAGAAGGTAAATATACCGAGGCTATTGCGGCCTACCGCAAAGCAATTGCAATTAATCCCAATTACTTTGGAACTCACCACAATTTAGGCGATGTCCTGAAATGGACGGGTAAAGTTGATGAGTCTATTAAAAGTTATCAGAAAGCCGCAGAAGTGAATCCAACTTTTGTTTGGTCGCACCACAACTTAGCGGATATTTTTCAACAAGAAGGTCGGCTTGATGAAGCTGTTGCGGCATATAGGAGAGCGATCGAGGTTGCTCCTGAATTTGGCTGGTCGTACCACAATTTAGCAAAAACTTTAGCTAAACAAAACAAGCTTTCCGAAGCTCTGGAAGCTTATCAGACGGCGAGCAAACTCGATCCGAAACTTTTTGGTTTGGATTATGAAAACTTGCGAGATTCCCTATTCCTCGGTCAAGACCCAGCTTATACGAAGTGGCGCGCCAAGCACAGCCCCAGAGAAGCTGATTTGCGGAAGATCGCTGAAACATTAGAAATCTTTAGCTACAAACCGCTGATTAGCATTGTGATGCCAGTCTACAACACGCCAGAGAATTATCTCAGGGAAGCTATAGACTCAGTTTTTAATCAAATATATCCCTACTGGGAACTGTGCATTGCTGACGACGCATCAACCGCGCCTCATGTCAAGCGAATTTTGCAAGAATATGCAGCCAAAGATAGCCGGATCAAAGTAGTTTATCGAACCAAAAACGGTCACATTTCTCACTGTTCCAATTCTGCTTTGGAGTTGGCGACGGGTGAATTTGTATCTTTATTAGACCACGACGATACGCTGACACCGGAGGCTTTGTATGAAGTGGTGCTGCTGCTGAACCGCCACCCGGAGGCGGACATGATTTATTCGGATGAAGACAAGATTTATCAGGATCAAGAACTGATAAATCCTTTCTTCAAGGCCGAATGGAGTCCCGATTCGTTTTTGTCTCGGATGTACACTTGCCATTTGGGAACTTACAGGAAAAACTTAATCGATGAAATCGGTGGTTTTAGACCCGGTTTTGAGGGAGCTCAGGATTACGATTTGGTTCTGAGGTTTACTGAAAAAACTGACAAAATCTTTCACATTCCTAAAATTCTTTACCACTGGAGAATGCACGCGGGTTCGGCTGCTGGCGGTGTAGATGCTAAACCCTATGCCTATGATGCAGGGCAAAAAGCTTTGCAAGAGGCGATCGAACGCCGGGGCGAACCGGGGAAAATTGAAGGCGTTCCCTACTTTTTGGGACACTTTATTGCCCGCTACAAAATTACGGATTACAAGCGCGTCAGCATCATTATTCCGACGCGGGATTTAGGCGATGTTTTGGACAATTGCTTGGAGTCTATCTTTACTAAGAGTGTCTATCCCAACTACGAAGTTATCGTCATCGACAACGGCAGTCAAGAGCAACATACGGCGGAAATTCTGGCTAAATGGACGGCTAAGGAATCAGCGAGGTTTAAGAGTTACCGGCTGGACATTTCCTTCAATTTCTCGAAGATTAACAACTACGCTGCTAGCAAAGCGGAGGGAGATTACTTGCTGTTCTTGAATAACGATACAGAGGTAATTACTCCCGATTGGATTGACGCGATGGTTGAGCAATCTCAAAGAAGCTCGATCGGGGCTGTGGGCAATTTGTTGATATATTCAGATAACAAAATCCAGCACGCGGGAGTGGTGATGGGACTCGGCGGCGGTGTGGCGGGTCACAGTTATTATCATATGCCGCGATCGATTCCTGGATATTTCGGGAATGTGGTAGGTATGAACAATGTTTCAGCGGTAACTGCTGCGTGTTTAATGTGTCGCCGCGAAGTATTTGAGAGTGTTGGGGGATTTGACGAGGAGCTAACAGTGGCGTACAATGATGTGGATTTGTGTTTGAAAATGCTGGAGAAAGGGTACCGCAATATTTACCTGCCTCACGTAGTTCTCTACCACCACGAATCTAAAAGTCGCGGTTACGAAGACTCGCCGGAAAAGAAAGAGCGGCTGAGGAAGGAATCAAAGCTGATGGAAAGCAGGTGGCAAAAATATATTGACAATGACCCTTACTACAGCCCCCATTTAACCAGGGCGTGTCAAGACAGCGGTATTAGATTGGAGGACGAGAATTGGCGGCCGAGTCATTAGGAACATCCCCAGGAGGGGTAGGCACACAGGGCTGTTTAATTCTTTGTAGGGGCAATCCCCCCGCGGTTGTCCTGGTTGGTGGGGAGGGTAGGCACGGGGGCACTACCCCTACAAATCAACAACCTGTAGGGGCGGTGCCCCCGTGCCCGCCCTGAGTGTCGGGAGGATCGAGAGGATTGTGAGTCAGACAGAAGACCGATACAATTCACCAGACAGCACCAATATTAAGAACCTGTAGGGGCGGGTTCACCGATAGCTTCAAGGGATACCCAAAGACTAAAAAACCCGCCCCCACCCCGCGCGACAATCCTGAAGATTGAGATTGGTGCAAGTTCTCAGATACAAGCTACTTATAAACCCAGCCTCGACAAAACTAAAAAAAATCAAATCTACGGTACAAAATTATGAATAACTCGTTACAAGTGCATGAAGAAACAGCTTCTAATTATTTTCATAGAGGCAACCTCCTGAAACAGTCCGATAAATTAGAAGAAGCCGCCGCCGCCTACCAGCGCTGTACTGAACTCAACCCGGATTTTTCCTGGTATCACCACAATTTGGGTGAAGTTTTGGCGAAATTGGGGCAGCGGGATGGGGCAGAAAAAAGTTACCGCAGGGCCTGCGAACTCAACCCGAATTCGGCTTGGTCTTGGCACAATTTCGGGGAGGTTTTGCAACAGCAGGGCAATCTTGATGAGGCCGTGGCTGCGTACCGCAAAGCTGTGGAACTCTATCCAGATTTTTATGAGTTTTATAATAGTTTGGGTCAGGCTTTGTGTTTGCAAGGTCAATTGGATGAGTCTGTAAGTTGTTTGCGGAAGGCGATCGAGCTTGACTCGGAATCGGCTTTGCCTTACCAAAATTTGTGGGAGGCTTTGGCAAGGTTGGGACGGGTTGATGAAGGGATTGATTGCTTGCGAAGGGCGATCGAGCTTAATCCGGGCGAGGGAGATTTGTACTTGAAGTTGGCAGAGGCTTTGCAAGGCAAGAATGAGTTGGCAGAAGCCGTGAATTATTACCGAAAGGCGCTTCAGTTAAAACCGGATTTCCACTGGCTGTACTATAAATTGGGTACGGCTTTGTCGGCTCAGGGCCAATGGGAGGAGGCGATCGCATCTTACTCGAAAGCGGCTGAGTTGGAACCGGGTTCGGCGATCGTCCACCACTATTTGGGGCATACTTTGTCGATCGTCCAGCGGTGGGAGGAGGCGATCGTATCTTATCGGAAAGCGATCGCTCTAGCGCCCGACGTTGCTACCGTATACTTTCATTTAGGCGATGCTTTGGCTACAAGACAAAGGTGGCACGAATCTGTAGCTGAATACCGCAAGGCTGTCGAGATTGAACCAAACAGCCTTGAATCTCAAGACCATTTAGGATTTGCTCTAGCTCAACTTCAGCAGTGGGATGAAGCGATCGCTGCTTACCGTAAAGCCCTTAAAATCGCTCCTGACTCAGAAGTAGTTTATCACCATTTAGCAGATGCTTTAGCAGGGCGCTCTAGAGTGCAACTCTTGCAAAAAGAAGCTGAATCAGATTTAGATGAAGCAGTTAGCTGTTACCGCAAAGCCATTGAATTCAATCCAAACAATTTAGAGCTTTGCAAAAAAATGCTCGAAATTAAGCCAGATGACCTAGACCTGTATTTGCCATTAGGCGATGCTTTTGCAAGACAAAAGGCTTGGAAAGAAGCAATTGCTTCATACAATCACGCTGTTGATCTTGACCCAGAGAATGCTGAAGCTTGCCATAAATTAGGGGAGGCACTTCAAACACAAGGTCAACTCGATGAGGCAGTTGCAGCATACATGAAAGCAATAAAACTCAACCCTAATTTCTTCGGTACTTATCATAATTTAGCAGATATCCTTAGACCGCAAGGTCAGTTTGATGAAGCTGTTTTATCGTACCAAAAGTCAATAGAACTCAACCCCAACTTTGTTTGGTCTTACCACAACTTAGCAGAACTTTTTGACAAACAAGGCAAACTTGATGAAGCCGCAACTTGGTATCGCCAAGCTATTGCAGTTGACCAAGGTTTTGCATGGTCTCACTACAATTTAGGTAAAATTTTAGCTAAACAAAATAAACTTTCAGAATCAATCGAATCCTACCAGAAGGCAATTGAAATTGAACCTAAATTGTTTTCCGAAGATTACCAAAGCTTGCGAGATATACTGCCAGACAATCAAGATACATATAGCAAGTGGCGAGCTAAAAACTGTCCGAGAGAAGCAGATTTGCGGAAGATGGCGGAAATGGTAGAAATATTCAGCTACAAACCCCTGATTAGCGTTGTCATGCCCGTGTTTAACACGCCAGAGAAATTTCTGCGAGAAGCAATTGAGTCTGTTTTGAATCAAATATATCCGTACTGGGAATTGTGCATTGCTGACGACGCATCAACGGAGACTCATGTTAAGCAAATTTTATCAGAATATGTAGCAAAAGATAATCGAATCAAAGTATTTTTTAGAAGAGAGAACGGTCATATTTCTCACTGCTCTAACTCAGCTTTGGAGTTGGCAGGCGGGGAATTTGTATCTCTATTAGACCACGATGACACACTGGCACCAGATGTTTTGTATGAAGTGGCATTGCTCCTGAACCGCCACCCTGATGCGGATATGATTTATTCAGATGAAGATAAACTAAATCCTAACAATCAACTGATAGACCCATACTTTAAACCAGAATGGTGTCCTGAGTCATTTCTATCTCGGATGTACACCTGTCATTTGGGGACTTATAGGCGATCGCTGGTAAATGAAATCGGAGGCTTTAGGGCAGGATATGAAGGCAGTCAAGACTATGACTTGGTGTTAAGATTAACCGAAAAAACTGATAAAATCTTTCACATCCCCAAGATTCTCTACCATTGGCGAATTCATTCTAACTCAGTTACAGGTGGCGGGGAGGCAAAGCCTTATGCTTACGAAGCTGCGAAAAAAGCTATTGTAGAGGCAATTTCCCGAAAGGGAGAAGAGGCAAAAGTTATAGATGTTCCAGAATTATTGGGACACTATATGGTGCGGTACAAAATTACTGAGTACAAGCTAGTCAGTATCATTATTCCCACGCGCGATTTAGGTGAGATACTGGACAACTGCCTAGAATCTATTTTTACCAAAAGCATCTACCCCAATTACGAAGTCATTGTTATCGACAATGGTAGTACTGAAGAAAAGACGGCTCAATTGATAGCTAAATGGACAGCAAAAGAATCAAATAGATTTAGATGCTATCGGCTTGACATTCCTTTCAATTTTTCCAGAATTAACAACTATGCTGTTAAACAAGCCCGGGGAGATTACTTGCTGTTTTTGAATAACGATACAGAAGTAATTGCTACCGATTGGATTGACGGCATGGTCGAGCAAGCTCAAAAACCTGCAATTGGAGCTGTGGGAGCTCTCTTATTATATCCAGATAACACGATCCAACACGCTGGAATTGTGATGGGACTTGGGGGACTTGCAGCTCACAGCCATTACTGTTTTCCTGCTACAACACCGGGATATTTGGGTCAAGTTAAATGTATGAGTAATGTTTCAGCGGTGACAGGTGCGTGTTTGATGTGCCGGCGGGAAGTATTTGAGGCGATCGGGGGATTTGATGAAGAGCTGGTAGTGGCTTATAATGATGTCGATTTATGTTTGAAAATGGTAGCCACAGGCTATCGAAATGTTTACCTGCCTCATGTGGTTCTTTACCACCACGAATCTAAAAGCCGGGGTTACGAAGACACACCCCAAAAACAGGATAGGCTGCGCCGAGAAGCTAATGTCATCAAAAGTCGGTGGCAAAAATTCATTGATAATGACCCTTGTTACAGCCCTAATTTAACTAGGGAGCGTGCCGACTACAGTATTAGATTGTAGAAGGGTTGACACACCCTAGCAAGCTACGGGTTTATCTGTTTTGTTCGGGTTGGGAGAGCTTTTTTGAACTGTGAGCGTAAATTTCCAGTTCGGATTGAATCTGTTGCAATCGAGTCTGCGATTGTCCTAAGTCTGCCTGAACCTGCTTTAGGAACGGAAGCTTTTTCCGATATTGCACTTCTCCTATCTGTACCCGGCTTCGATCTGAGAAGACAGTTTCGAGAACTAATTCCCCGGCTTGTAATAGTTTGCTAACTTCCACTTTTCTCAAAAAACCGCAGCTACCCGCTTTGGACACATTCCCATAAACTTCAAATACATCGGGGCGTGACTGATCGACAGCAATTTTTTCGATTGTTTCACCGCCGCTGATTAATTCGACTGCGATCGCTGGAGATTTTTTCCCCAACACCCAACCTTTAAAGGAAATCTCGTAACTATCCGTTTGATCGCCCTGGTTTGGCAGATCTATGTTGCACCCCCACAACAATTCGGAATTGTCAGCGGATGTTTGAATAACCTCTATAATTTCAATTAATGTGTCTTCACTCATTGTTCTTGAGTTTGTAGCTGGACAGGTAATAATCACCTAATTTTACATAAAACTTAGGCTCAATGCTACTGAAAATCCAATCTCCTACCAATCCGCGATCCTAAACTGATGTTTTAGTGAGTGGAAAGGAGAGCTTTAACTGCGGTTACACGACGCATTAATTGGTTCCACTCTGCTGAGTTAGTCAGGGTATCAGTATCCAGTGGGCAACCTTTCTCAGAAGAGAACTTGCTAAAACTCTCTAGCCAGTTTATTACTGTTTCCGTGCGTGAGAAAGGCGTATATTTTAAAGATTGCTGCAAGCAATCTCGCATCCGAGGCATATCGTCTTGGCGGTAAGCATACCACGCATCCCAGACTAAGAGGCTGTACTGTATCTGGCTTTGTTCTCCTACAAGTCTAGCTGTAGCTTGCTGAAACTGCAATCTTTCTAATTCTCCCTGCATCTGGTGAAGTTGAGAGCGGGACTGCTCTAGTTCTCTCTGCGTCTCGAAGAATTCAGACTGCTTGCTCTCTAATTGTGTTTCTGTCTGATGCAGTCGAGACTGGAACTGCTGCAATTCCTGTTGAGTTTGATGCAGTTGAGAGTGCGACTGTTCCACTACGGCCTCAGCTTGATGCAGTTGATTCTGGGAATGCTCCAATGCCGCCTCAGTTTGATGCAGTTGAGAGTGCGACTGTTCCACTACGGCCTCAGCTTGATGCAGTTGATTCTGAGCATGCTCCAATGCCGCCTCAGTTTGATGCAGTTGAGAGTGCGACTGTTCCACTACGGCCTCAGCTTGATGCAGTTGAT
>NZ_JAUBRI010000046.1:31407-31936 GCF_036701795.1 Microcoleus sp. N9_A1 | reverse complement strand
TCTGAGCATGCTCCAATTCACCCACAACTTGGTGGAATTGAGACTGCCATCTCTTCAATTCGCCCTGAGTTTGATAAAGCTTTGCCTGGGATTGTTCCAATTTTATCTCAGTCTGATGCAACTGAGATTGAGATTGCTCCCATACTTCCTCAGTCTGATGCAACTGAGATTGAGATTGTTCCAATAGTGCCTCAGTTTCCTGCTGCTGAGACTTGGTATCTTCCAATTCCGCTTGAGTTTGGTGCAGTTGAGCTTGTGACTGTTCAAAATCCTGTTGAGTTTGATAAAGTTGAGCTTGTGACTGTTCTAATAAACCCTCTGTTTGGTGCAGTTGAGACTGCGACTGTTCTAATAAACCCTCAGTTTGGTGCAGTTGAGACTGCGACTGTTCTAATAAACCCTCAGTTTGGTGCAGTTGAGACTGCGACTGTTCTAGTACAGACTCAGTTTGATGCAGTTGAGACTGCGACTGTTCTAATAAACCCTCAGTTTGGTGCAGTTGAGACTGCGACTGTTCTAGTACAGACTC
>NZ_JAUBRI010000046.1:0-31307 GCF_036701795.1 Microcoleus sp. N9_A1 | reverse complement strand
AGTTTGATGCAGTTGAGACTGCGACTCTTCCAACTCCTGTTGAGTCTGATGCAGTTGAGACTGTGACTCTTCTAGTACAGACTCAGTTTGATGCAGTTGAGACTGCGACTGTTGTAATAACGTCTCAGTTTCATGCAATTGAGATTGCAATCTATCTAAGGCAACTATACCAAAAATATCCTGCTCCCAAGCCAAGTTAACCAAGTTAGAAAAATCAAAGGAATATTGATCTCTTAACTTTTGAGCTAGGTCTTTTTTGCTATACATCTGGTAGAGAACATCAAAACAAAAATATTTGTGAGCATGGCGATTATCCCGAATCGCAAGCATAGCAATAAAAAACGGCGCTAGATCCCTTTCAACTTCATTTATTTTCCTAGATAACCCAATTTCATTTATATTTTCAGTCAAAGGAAATATGTTTACTAAATCGTCAAAAATTTCAGCCCTGAGATAATTTTTTAATATCTGTGCCCATTCCAGTGTTACTCTACTGCTATTTTTCGGTGTATTGCCACTGGCGTTGCCTTGGCTTTGACAAAGCCGAAACTTCACCAAATTCTCAGGCATGATAAAAATATCATACTTGATGCAAAGCCGTATCCAGAAATCAAAGTCTGGCAATTGTGCAAATCGCTCATCATAAAAGCCTACCTCGTTGTAGCACTGCTTACGGATTAAGACACTAGGGTGGCATAAGCAGTTGCCAGACTCAAAGAAAAGTCTTAGCCACTCAAATCTTGTTCTATTAGGTTGTATGAATATCTGATTGTAATGGTGATCGGAACCCAAATCATTGCTGTAATCATCGATAAATTGGGCATAGCCAAAAACAGCCCCGTTTTCTGGATGTTCATCTAAAAATTTAACCTGTTTTTCCAGTTTTTCAGGCATCCACGCATCATCAGAGTTGATAACTGCTATGTATTCACCGTTTGCCTCTTTTATACAATTATTCATAGCAACACAAGCGCCATGATTCTTTGAAAAACAAAATAGTTTAATTCGCGGATCGGCAAATTTTTTAATAACCTCTACAGTTCGATCGGGCGAACCATCATCTGTAATAATAAATTCAAAATCTTGATAAGTTTGGTCTAGGACGCTTTGGATAGTCTCAGCTACAAATTTTTCGTGATTGTAGGAGGCCATGACTACTGATACTTTAGGCATACTCTAACTACTCCTTGTGTGAATTAACAATGTTACAACTAGAATTAAGATTGAAAATATTTTTAGTCTATGTTAGATTGGAATCTTACCACTTCACGCCATCATAAAACAAGTTTTATTTCTTTGGTCGTGTCAATACTTAATATTTGTTAATTAAGATGTGGACAAATTTTCTAATTTTCCTCTGACTGCTTCACCCCGCGCAACGACTAACCGGATTATCTCACAGATTTGACTAATTTCGCCTAACCCCACTGCCGTACCTGTAGGTAGCACCAATACCCATTGCACCAGTTTATCTGTTTCTGGCAACAGTAGTCCGGCATGGGGGAAATAGGATCGATAAGGTTCCATTTGATGACAACCTGGATAGAAATAGCGACGAGCAAGTACATTCTCAGCAGAGAGAATATCTATTAGTTGGTCGCGAGTAACTTGAGTCATAGACTCATCAACCTCTACTACAATATATTGATAATTACATTTTTCCCTTTCTGCGTAAGTAAATAAGGAAATGCCAGGAATGCCTGCTAGTTCATGCTGATACTGCTGGTAATTGGCATAATTGATAGAGATAAAGTCATTGAGACTTTCCAGTGATGTCAATCCCATTGCAGCCGAGACTTCGCTCATTTTACCATTAGTGCCGATGTAAACAACGTTGTCATAACCAGCAAAACCAAAGTTTTTCATCAAACGTATTTTAGCCGCTAGTTCGTCGTTATTCGTAACAATCGCACCGCCCTCGAAGGTATTAAAAAACTTAGTAGCATGGAAACTGAAAACTTCTGCCTCACCAAAGTTACCAATCATCTGTCCCTTGTAGGAGCAACCAAAAGCATGGGAAGCGTCAAACATCAGCTTGAGGCTGTGTTTCCGAGCAATCTCGGTTAAGGCTTCCACATCACAAGGCTGTCCCCACACATGAACTCCTATAATACCACTGGTGCGCGGCGTAATCATTTCCTCAACTCGCCAAGGATTCAGAGTGTGGGTGCGAGGGTCTACATCGCAAAAAACAGGGGTTATCTCTTGCCATTGCAAGGCGTGAGCTGTAGCGATGAATGTGAAAGAAGGTACAATCACCTCACCACAAAGCCCTGCGGCTCTAATGGCAAGTTCCAGCGCTACTGTCCCGTTACAGGTGGCGATGCAGTGCTTGACCCCTAGTAGGCTACCGATTCGCTTTTCTAATTCTTGTACATAAGGGCCGTTGTTGGTTAGCCATTTCCTGTCTAGCATATCATTGATGCGTTTGAGGAGGGATGCGCGATCGCCTATATTCGGTCTTCCGACATGGAGTGGTTCGTTAAATCTTGGCTTACCGCCAAATATAGCTAACTCTTCTAGTTGCATTAATTTCTGGGTACTGATAATAACTTCAAATATAATTCAAACTTTTGGCTGGCCAGATTAATTTCTAGTCCAGTGTATCCAGCAAAAGTTAAACAACGAATTAGATTAATCAACTCTCGGCCGCTCATTGATTCCCAGTCACCGTTTTGTTTGAGATTAAAAAACTCTTTTTTTGTATGATAGCTACCCCCTTCTGGCTGAGGATAAGCAGGAATATCTTGAGCATTAATAATTTTAGGCCAATACTTTAAAAATAAATCTTTCTCAGCTTGTCTAACTCTTTCAAACAAACTACCTCCTGTGTCAACAGGATAATATTCTACCTGAGTTTGAGCAACTATTGAACCTTCATCTATACCTTTATTAATTTCATGTAAAGTTGCGCCGGCAGGAGTTTCTTCCCATAAAGCCCAAAATATAGGATAATATCCTCGCCCCCAAGGTAAATAACCTGGGTGAAGATTGTAAATTTTTGAATATTTTGAGATAATTTCTGATTTAAATATCACAGGATAATGTACTGAAAATCCTATTTCTGATGGCTGAAAATCAATGGAATTAGGATTAGATGTTTCTACGGCTATATTATAACTGATGGCTATATCGGCAATCGCCTCATCTGTGGTAAATACTCTGGCGATAAATTCACTGGATACATTTTTTAATGTCCATATACCTAAATCGCCTCCTAAATACAAGTCAACTTTTGTCATAACAATTAATTATTTCTTTGCTTGACAGAATATTTTGTACCAATGTACTCCGAAATTAATCGTAATCTTGGGTTCATTTGATAATCAAGGTTGAAAACCTGTTGGAAGGCCAATTGTCCCCGCTTAGCTAGTTCAGACAATTCATCATAATTTTCCCAATAATATTCTATACTTTCACATATTTCTTGAACACTTAAACTAATTATGACAATTTCTTCTCGATCTTTAAAGGCCACGTTAAGATTGAGACAATCAGTACAAAATAATGCTACACCTGACAAAGCAGCCTCGGCACAAGCCCCTGTGGGAAACCCATCGAAGGCCCCAGGAAAAAAAGCTGGTCTATTCGGAGATAATATCAAATCCATGCCTGAATAAAAATCAGGAAAAAAATCGGTTGTTTTTTGACCATAAAAAGTTATGTTATTTTCTAGCAGGCTAACATCTATGTCAGTCGGTTCATGTCCACCAACAATATGAAAATGAAAATCATCATGTTTAGATGCTAGATTTTTAGCTACTTCTATAAAAATATCATAGCCTTTATGAAGTCCAGTGGGTTGATATTTATAAGCAACAAAACAAATATCAAATGTGACTTTATTCTGTCTATAAGACTTTTTTTCGTAAAGGTTACTGGTTAAGTTATGGCTAGGAACTACACACCCATAAATCAATTCAATTTGCTTAGGATTACAGAAATTATTATTAAGTAAATATTCGTAGGTATTTCTTTGCGTAATAATAACTTTTCTGAAATTGGGCGATGCAAATACTCTTGCTAGTTTGTGGTTGGTTGCTTCTTCATCAATGTGAAATCCTCCACCAGGATATAGAGTAAACACAAAAGGTATATTATTTTTTTCAATATATTGTATAAAATAGAAAATATTATTAATGAAAACTGTGTATATCAACTTGGCATTAATTGATATATTCTGATCGAATTCCCTGACTCTACCTTTAAATTGAGGATGGAATTTTTCATAATCAACGATTACTTCACTTAAATTGCTATAATTTTGCTTGAGCATTCCAGCCGTTCCTGTGGATAAAACTAATGAACGGGAAAAAGCCTCTAAATAGTAATTATATTCAGCAATTCTAAAAGCGGACAACCTTAAAGGAA
This sequence comes from Microcoleus sp. N9_A1, assembly GCF_036701795.1. NCBI lineage: Bacteria > Bacillati > Cyanobacteriota > Cyanophyceae > Oscillatoriales > Microcoleaceae > Microcoleus > Microcoleus sp. N9_A1. The sequence goes on along the minus strand of NZ_JAUBRI010000046.1, from coordinate 26,936 downwards.
AGATGTCATCTAGTATTACTAAATCGTAACTATGGCTATGAGATGATACTTCTAGTTCAGATTTTATTTTTTCTAGCCATAGTTGAGATTTTTCTAACTCAGCGCGGATTTTTTCCATCATGTCCATTTAAGATTTCCTTCTTGTTTCTCTTAGTTTCAATGCCAGTTCATAAAAGTGCATATCTTCCTTACCACCGAAAAGTAATATTTAACATTTCTAGGCATATTTTGATAAACAGATAATCTGGGCTGCTTTTGGGGTGAAGAAAACTAACAGTCCACTAATTTTGAGGTAACTGTAATATAGCATAGTCAGCCCCTATATTTAGATCGAATCTCTCTAAAATTACACTATATTGAGATTTTAGTTGAGTATAAACAACATTAACTGACTCCCAATTAAAGCAATCATCCATAACAATAAAGCCCCCTGCTTTTATTCTAGGTAAATACAAGTTAACATCTAACATTACTTTCTCACTATCGTGATTGCCATCAATGTGTAGCAAATCGAAGTAAATATCATTATCAATAAAATAACTAATGGCTTCTTCTGATGTTTTTCTAAGTAAGATACAATGCTCTACTACCTGGTAAGATTCAATCAAGTTTAATACATCTTTATGTAATGAATCAAAATCTAAAGCCAAACAAAATTTTTCGATATCTTCTGTAAAAGGAGTATCATTTTCTAATGCTTCTTCCAACTTATAAGGGTCTATCCCATAGGCTATTCCATGTGTTGATAATTTATGAGCAAGTGCTATTGGCAATAATGATCTACCTCTATAAACTCCTATTTCTACAGTTGTTTTTAGGTTGTATGTAAAAACTAAATCTGCCATTATAGAGGCTTTTTCAAAAGGACATCCTCCCCCAAAATCCCATTTTATTGTCTCTAGTAAAGTATTAATCTGTTGATATATTCTCAGTTTTGCTGAAACAGGCGATTCAACTAAACTGAAATTATTTGCATGAGAGAGTAATGGCTTAGCTAATTGATCGGAGGTCGTTTTATTAGTGATTATACAGTCATGTTGTATTTGTTGTAACCAAGAGCGCGATCGCTCCAAATCCTCTTGAATATCTTGTAATTTTTTTTGCTCCATAGTCGTGGTAGCCAACCCCCGATCGCGCTTTTGCAACTTATTATACTACAAAGGGTGAGTTTTGCCCGATCGCCCCCAATCAACTCAAGCCGTTGCTTTCCCGGATATCAGACTTCAGCCCTCTGAGGATGTTCCCGCACGCACCAGGTATTATAGATGGGCGATCGCCCCCAAGCCCTAAGCAAGCGAGCTTAACAATAGATATGACCCCAAAAATCAACACACGAAGACGATCGAACTGAAGCGATCAAGCAACACTCGCGATCGGGTAAACTAGAAAGGTCGATCGTCTTCGTGTGCCATTGACTCAAAGCCCAAATTAAACTCTATCGAGATTGAGCAAATTTTTAAGGAGAGAAGTTGACTATGGATTTTCAGCAAGTACGGAGAGACATTGCTTTTCAATACCTAAAAGGCGAGGGAATAGAAGTAGGAGCCCTTCATGCTCCTTTGCAAGTTCCAGAGGGCGTGAAGGTTCATTACGTCGATCGAATGTCTGTAAGCGATTTGAGGAAGCAATACCCAGAGTTAGGGGGACTCGATTTAGTAGAGGCGGACATTGTAGATAATGGCGAAACTCTCTCATCCATAGCTGATAACTCTTGGGATTTTGCGATCGCCAATCACATGATAGAACACTGTCAAAATCCGATTGGGGCCCTGGAAAACTTTTTGAGAGTTGTCAAACCGGGAGGGTTTGTATATATGGGTGTGCCGGACAAACGCTATACATTTGATATCGATCGCCCCCTGACTTCCATCGACCACCTAATTAGGGACTACAAAGAAGGGCAGGAATGGTCTAAGCTAGGTCACTATGAGGAATATGTCAGGCTAGTGGACAAATTTCCTGAAGAACAAGTGGCGGGGCGGATGCAGCATCTGCTTGATGTAGATTACAGCATTCATTTTCACGTCTGGACAGCAGAGACTTTCCCCGAATTGCTCGCATACTGTCAAGAAAACCTCTCTTACCGTTTTGAGATAGAACACTTGCATGAGAATTTTGGGGAACTGATTGTGATTCTCAGAAAAGTGCCAACACCCAAAAATTAGTGACAAACAGTTGTTATTGGCAGCGGCAAATAATCAAGTGCGATCGCGCTCTCAAAAACTCGACATATTGGAAATTAAATTCACCAGGTAGTAAAATACAAATCTATGGAAGTTCTCGATAATTATATCAAGTCAGCACCCAACAGCCAAAACGCGCTGGATATTTTTAAAGGTGAGTGGGCATCTATGTTTCCAGGCAATGCCTCCCTAGCCGCTGGAGTAGTTCCGCTGTTTGAAGACGGCCGTGTCGCCTGGGCTATTGAGCAATTTAACGGAGTTCAAGGCAAGCATATTCTTGAATTTGGGCCTCTCGAAGCCGGACACACCTATATGCTAGAAAAACACGGTGCTGCTTCAATTACAGCAATTGAAGCAAACAGCCGCGCCTACCTGAAATGCCTGATTGTGAAAGAAGTGATGGAACTTCAAAAAGCGCATTTCCTCTACGGCGACTGTGTAGAATATCTGCGGACAAGTACGAAGAAATTTGATGTTTGCTTGGCTAGCGGTATTCTTTACCACATGGCTAACCCTGTTGAGCTAATTTCTTTGATTGCTAAAGCATCAGACCAAGTATTTATTTGGACTCACTATTACGATGGAGATATTATCCACAGTCAACCTCACCTAAGTCCTAAGTTTCCAGCGCAAGTAGGGACTGAGTACGAGGGATTTAATTACACGGCATACCGCCAAGAATATCAAGTGGCGTTAAATTATGCAGGCTTCTGCGGGGGTAGCAGCGCCTTTAGTCACTGGCTGAGCCGCGAGGATATCTTATCGTGTTTGAAGTATTTTGGGCTAACTGAAATTCAAGTCAATTTTGAGCAGCTAGACCATATTAACGGGCCGTGCTTTGCATTAGTAGCGATGCGGCCTTGATACTTGCCAAGCCTAATTTTAAGTAGTGATATCAATTCCGGTTACACCGGAATTAATATTATCCAAAATCAGGACACGACACTGCCGTGTCCCTACAATTAATCGGGGTAGGGAAACGGCACTGCCGTATCCTATCTATCATTACTCCGGGGATAGATCGACCATCCCCATCCTAATCCCGGAAACAATCAGACAGAATTTTAATTGCCAGATTAGAGTTTGTCTGCTTGCTGATAAGTGGCTGTTGCTTCATCGGCGAGTCCTTGTTCTTTAAGGGCATCTCCTAACTTGCAATAGGCTGCTTGACAACTTGGGTTTAAGTAAACAGCGCGGCGGTAACAGACGATCGCCCGATCGACTTTCTGCTGTTCTACAAGCGTATCTCCTAAATTGACGTATTCCTCGGCTGTTGCCTTGGACGGTTCCAAAATCAGCGCCGCATACCAGCAATCAGCCGCTTCCTCTAGCTTGCCAATTTGGGAGAAGACTTTAGCTAAGTTGCGGTAGACCCCAGCAAAATTGGGTTGAATCGCGATCGCTTTTTGGTAAGTCGCGATCGCTTCTTGCCACTGCTGTTGCTGTGCGTAAATAGTTCCCAAATTCGCCAAAGCTTGAGAAAAATCAGGCTGAGCTTCTAGAGCGTGAATGTAACAATTCTTTGCCTCATCCAGTTTTACCTGAGCTTGGAAGACATTTCCCAACGTCTTGTATGCCGGAGCAAATTTAGGATGAATCTTCAAAGCTAACTTGCAAGAATTCAGGGCATCGTCTAGTTTACCTTCTGCTAAACGCAATTCTGCGAATTCGTTTAAGCCAGCGGCAACACTCGGAACCTGTTGCAACCCTACTTCAAGCTCGTGAAGCCGATCGTCACTCTGTTTGAGTTGCTCTTGTGTCTGATGCAGTTGAGCTTCCGACACAGCCAACTTCTCTTGAGTCTCATCAAGTCCAGTCTGAAATTCCTCTAATTCCATTTGCATCTGGTACAGCTTAGATTGCGATCGCCACTGTTCTACTGCAATCTGCGCTATTCGAGATTTAGAAATTGCTGCATCAACAGCCTGTTTCAGCTTGGGAACAAAGCGTTGAATCGTTAAATCTTCAACCTCGTTGCGATCGGCATGTTCAAATAGCCACTGTCTTGTAAGAAGCGAGTCGGCTATACCTCGCAGCATTTTTTCCTTGCTTTCTTGTAAGGATCTCGTCATGTAATGATTGATACGCAGCTTTTTAACTGAATGCGTTTGTGAAAAAGACCCCTCTACAGATTCTTTATTTTCGGTAACTGCAAGCTGACCGCTTAAGTACAAAAAATTGTGAGGGTTTGTAGCGCAAATAGTTGCTTCAGGACGCACGATCGCTTTGACGTGCCTGTTTACATCCAAATTTTCTTCACTGCGGTAAGAAAAATTTTCGACCTGTAACCCGTCAGGTCTATTTTTGTGACCGGAAGAACCAAAAATCAACCAATTAACTGCCACTGCTGGAAACTCAGCAAATTCTTCTAAGAGATTTTTTAAATCGTCTTGTTCTGTAGGAACTAAAAACTCGTCCAAATCTATAAAAGCCATCCATTCTGATTCATGTCTGTATGTTTTAAGACAATGATCGTAAGCTTGGACTTGTCCCGGTCTGATCTGCCACTCATGCCAAACCACTTCCTTCGATTGAATATACGGACGCACCACATCAAGCGGGTTATCCGTGCTGTTGTTGTCGTACAAATAAAACCTTTCAACACCAGCTATTTTATGAAACTCCAACCACTCAATTAAATAGGGAGCCTCATTTTTGAGAATTGCACACACACTCAGTTTGCACTTATTTCTGATATTTTCTTCCTGTGGCTCAGTTCCTGCTTTCCCATTAGGATTATCCCGGAGCAACGGCTCGCTATTCCAAGGGTCGAAGGGAATCAGTTTGTTCTTTTGTAAATTCGGTCGGAAGAAAAATTTGCACCGTTCGTTCAGCATCGCTGCTGCAAAAGAGAATGTGCTATTTGAAGTAGCTAAAACATCGCACTGGCTCAATATGTAAAAATCAGGATAGAAAGGTGCTTCTGGCATCTCTACACCCAAATCCTTGACTGTTATCGGGTTGTAATCGGCAAAATCCCCGACAACATTTTCGATTTCATCGCTAGCTATAAACAAAACTGGTTCATCCAGAGTTTCCCACAAACCGTCCAACCATTGTCTGTACCATTCATTCGGAGCAATAGAAAGATAAGGAACGATATCGCTTGCCCAACTATAATCGCCGCGCCGCAAATGCAATGCCACAACTGTTTTGCCTCGTTCTCGCAAGCGGTTGACAGCTTCTTGCATCTTAGCTTCAACTTCCGACACTGGTTTGAACAGCGAACAGAAATACTCTTTGTGCTCAGCGTGATACTTGGTGTGAAACTGAAAAAATCCAAAAAAATCAGCGTTTGTAATTGGTTTGGGCGCGTTCAGTATTGCGGACTCTGAATTTTTATAGGGATATTGTTGCTCCACAACTTGAGGTAATGGATGAGCAATTGGCGGCTCATTGTGACCGAAAAGATATTGACCGGGCCACGCAGGCAACTCAAGCCGCATCCCGTGTTCTTTGGTGTACATTTTCAAAAAAGCATAGTCAAATATCTGATTGCCAAATCGCGCTATCTCAAATGCCGCCATCGTAATCAGCGGCTTCTTGACATAGAAAGCATCGCCCCAGTAAGGATGGTGAGTTATCGTCGCTACCCGCTGAAAGCCGTGCATTTCCAGAAATTCGTCCAACTGCTCAATTAAAGCGCAGCCATCATACAGTTCTTCATAATTAACCTCCGTGTTGATTCCTGACACATATTTCAACCAGTTAGCTGCTCCTTGCAAAGCCAACAGTTCTGCCCCTTGAATATCTATATTTAAGATATTAAAGTCATAAGGGTTGAGTTGCAGCTCTTGCAGCAGCGTATCAATCGTTCTTGACTGTACCTCAACTTGATGAGTTTCTTGAATGCTTGGATAAAGTTCTAGATGGCGCTTCAGTTGCAAAATAGAACTGCTTTGATCGATCGAAGTCACGCGCAAGTTTACCGTACCATTTTCATTGCTAACAGCACAGTTCACCGCTTGAACATTTGGCACCCCAGCAATATTAGCTTGCAACCGTTCAAACACAACCGGATTAGCTTCCACAAAAAGCACTTTTTGAACACCCATTGCTTGATAAGTGCTGATTTCTGTGCCTTCATGAGCTCCAACGTGAATAACTCCGTGCGGCACGATTCCATATTGGCTGAAAATTTGCTGCAAATCCAGCATTCGGGGCACTTCACCCAAAACATTTTGGCGGAATCGCTCATTTACAGCCAAAAAATTACTGAACTCAAAATTTTCATCCTCTGGCTCCCAGGTGGGTTTGTATTCTAATTTATCTGGGAGAACCTTAAAAATTGAATACCGGAACTTTTGCAAATACTCAAATGCTTCTTTCAACGTTGTTTTTGAATCGATATACGTTCCACCATATTCAAATTGCAGATAATCGATTCTCCCTGATTCTAGAAAAGATTTCGCCCCATAAAGAACGTCTAATTCCCCGCCCTCAACATCGATTTTGATAAAATTAATTCTCTTAATGCCGTGGCGCTGACAGTAATTGTCGATAGTTGTCGTCAAAACTGTAATTTCTTTAGGCGGATTCAGCCACCCTTGTTTTTCAACATCTACTCTGCGGTAAAAAGTGCTCAATAGCGGATTAGCTTCGTAATAATAAAATGTCTTAACTTCTTCTTTTTGCCCTACAGCTAGATTGTTGGAAATTACTTGTTTATCCAGGTTCTGAATCAACTTCTTATAAACATGAGGAATTGGTTCAAACAGGTGAATTTCTACGTCATGTCCTTGGTTCAACACTTCCGCCGTCCAATCCCCAGCATTAGCACCTACATCAAAAACTACATTACCTGCATTAATAAATCTAGCGATAACTTGGCTCTCACCACTACCTTGAAAGGTGCTATTTATTATTTTTTCTGTTTCTTTCTGCTCTTCGGGATGCTTTGGCAAAGCAGTAGCTACCCGGAACTCACCTGCTCGAGAAAACTCTTCCCATGCCTTAGTATTAGCATCTTGACAAAACTGAGCTACAACCGATTTTGCTCGTTCAGGCACAGAAACTATGGCATCTTCAAAGATAACTGTGTATCTGCTTGTTTTCGCCGATAGTGTAGCAATTATTTCATTAAGGCTCGGCCACTGTTCTATACGGTGAGGACTTGGTGGGGGAGACAAAAACAATCGAGCATCGTCAATCAGGATAAAATGTTCGCATTCATAATTATTGATTATTTCCAATTCTTCAAGCAACGGACACTCATCATTTTCTCCCGCAGTGCCACCACCCATCCAATGAGCATCTAACCAGAATAGAGCAGGTTCCTTGAGTTGAGGGACAACTAACTTAAGTTGTTCTTTTGTATGACCCCACAAAAATTCTATATTTTTTACATGGCTGTAAGCACTGGATGTTGATTCATATATATGCTTAGCAAATTCTATTGTAAATACCTTTTGAAAATGCTCGGAAGCCCACACAGATGTGCTGCCTTGAAAAGTCCCCGTCTCTACAAATGTTGGCAAATTATATTCATTTTTTAGCACCAACATTAGCTGTTTGCAATCTCCCAAACCCATCTCAATTACTCCTATACATTTTTTTTAACAAATAACTACATTCTCTCTGAACCAGCTTTTTTGCAGTGTTTAGAGATTAACATATCTTGGCTGCCAATCGTGAGATTTCAAAGACCTCATCCTGACAGGATAAAACCTAACTGGTTCCACAAATTCACTTTCAAATATACGATCGATTACATAACTTAAATTAGGTGTATCAGCGGGAATCCCGTCCTTCATCTTTCGATAATCCCGATCGCCACTAATCACACCTTCGTTAGTATAAGCTATCCACTGACCCCGATATTTTTTCAACTCTCGGCGATTAGCCTTATACCACTCCTTAGCTGTCGCATATTCTGCTGCCATATTTTCACCCCATAACTTTACCTCAAATCTGCCTCGCTTCTACCATCATCCGCACCACATCGTGCATTTTATATTTTGCCTCCCACCCCAATTTTTCTTTCGCCTTACCCGGATTTCCCCTCCCAACAGCAATCTCCGTCGGTCTGTAGAGACTCGCATCAGTTACCAAATGTTCCCGCCAATCCAAACCCGCAGCCACAAACGCTGTCTGCACAAACTCCTCCAAAGGATAACTTACACCAGTAGCAATCACATAATCATCCGGTTCATCCTGCTGCAACATCAAATACATCGCCTCCACATACTCCGGAGCCCAGCCCCAGTCCCGCTGCACCGAAATGTTGCCCAAATGCAGTTTTTCCGAACTACCCGCAGCAATCCGGGACACCACAGATACAATCTTTTGCGTCACAAACCTCTCCGGCCGCAGCGGCGACTCGTGATTGAACAGAATACCAGAACACGCAAACAAATTGTACGCTTCCCGATAATTTGCTACTTCCCAAAATGCCGTTGCTTTCGCCACCGCGTAAGGACTTCTGGGGCGAAAGGGCGTATTTTCATCCGCTGCTGTGCCTCCAGTATCCCCAAAACATTCGCTAGAACTAGCATTGTAAAGTTTGATTTTCCCCCCGGTAAACCGGATTGCTTCTAACAGATTTAATGTGCCTGTAGCAATACTTTCGAGGGTTTCTACAGGTTGTTCAAAAGACAGGGCGACGGAACTTTGACCTGCTAGATTGTACACCTCATCTGGCTCTATTTTGGCAAGCACTTGCAAGACGCTGCGAAAATCGTTGAGAGACATGGATTCTAGTTTTACTCTGTCCCGGATGCCCAAACGGGCTAAGTTTCCGAAACTAGACATTTGGGCGTCCCTGGATGTGCCACAAACTTCATAACCTCGATCGAGCAACAGTTTCGCTAAATAAGCTCCATCTTGACCGGATATACCACAAATTAACGCTTTTTTCATAAAATTTTTGTTTTCACAACTCTACCCTAGCTGTTGCTCTTTTTCCAGTTGTTTAACTTTTACAGTCGGAATTTTGATGATTTTTAATATTTGGGATTTTCCGAAGCCTTAGCAGAGAAAGTGTGGGCGCTTACTACCAACAAATTTTAGGACTTGCGCCGGAGACTAAAGAAACCGGGTTTTTTACCGATACTAAGGGTTAGAACCCTATATTTGGGTGAAAAAACCCGGTTTATGCCCAAAGAGTACGATCGCCCGAAATCTGGCTTGTAGCCGAGGCCAGATTCCCCTAAATCCCCCTTAAGAAGGGACTTTGACGACAAAATTCACCCCACTGTTTTTGTTAGACAAGGCTCATGTCCCCCCCTTTTTAAGGCAGGGCTGATTTATTCTCGGAAAAACGAGGGTTTTGTAGGGGTAGTGCCCCCGTGCCTACCCCCTCCACCGACGATTTGTTCGTTTCAGGGATCGGGGCAACCACGGGGGGATTGCCCCTACAAGAGAATGAAACAGCCCTGCCCTTTTTAAGGAGGGTTAGGGGGGATCGGAACCCGATCGCCAGACAGGAGACCGATATTGCTCTACTCTTTATTTTTACCTTTTGCCTGCTGACCAATCCCTTCTTTGAGATACTAGCCTTCCCACCGTTGGGCGACCAATTCAGCCAAGTCAACAACCCGCTGACTGTAGCCCCACTCATTGTCGTACCAAGACAACACCTTTACCATGTCGCCGTCCATAACTAGCGTCAAGCTGGAATCCAGGATCGAAGAAGCATCATTTCCGCGATAGTCGCAAGAAACCAGAGGCAAATCGTTGTACTCCAAAATCCCCTTCATCGGGCCTTCGGCTGCTTCTTTGAAAACTTGATTTACCTGTTCGGTAAAAGTCTTTTTCTCTACCTGAGCCACAAAATCAACTACCGACACATTAGGAGTCGGGACGCGCATGGCGATGCCATTTAACTTACCCTTCAATTCTGGAATCACCAAAGCCACAGCTTGGGCCGCTCCGGTAGAAGTTGGCACAATGTTCATCGCCGCAGCCCGCGCCCGCCGCAAGTCGCGGTGGCTGGCATCCAACAAGCGCTGGTCGCCAGTATAGCTGTGGGTAGTCGTCATCATGCCTTTGATGATGCCAAAATTGTCGTTAAGCACTTTCAGTACGGGAGCTAGACAGTTAGTGGTACAGCTAGCATTGCTGATGACTGTGTAGTCACTGTGCTTGTAGTTGTGGTGGTTGACTCCCATCACATAGGTGCCAACTTCAGGCCCTTTGCCTGGAGCAGTAATCAACACTTTTTTAGCGCCGGCAGTGATATGCTTCGATGCACCAGCTTGGTCAACGAAGACACCGGTTGCTTCAATAATCAGATCAATACCCCAATCTTTCCAAGGCAGGTTGAGCGGATTACGATCGCTCACACATTTAACTGTCTTGCCATTGAGAATAATCGAATTTTCATCCGTACTGATGTCCACACCCTTCAACGTTCCCATCATGGAATCGTATCTCAGCAAGTGGGCATTAGTTTTGGGATCGGAAGTGTCATTAATTGCTACCAGCTCAAGCTGGCTATTTTCTCGGCCCAGCAAGCAGCGCGTAAAACTGCGCCCAATACGTCCAAAACCGTTGATCGCGACTCTAATCACCTTGTACCTCCTAACGATGGCAGCCCTTAGCTCAGGCTGAAATTTTGGAAAAATTTAAGAATTGACTTATGAGACAAAATCATATCGCAAAGCTCGATCCTTTCTCACTTTTTGTGTCGATCAAAAAAGCTTGAACTTTTCTAGAAGGCTGAAATTGCAAGGCAGAAGGCATTAGGCTTTCTGCCGCTGGTTACTGGTAAAGCTGATGGGCTGCAATATAAGTCCCGACAACTTCCGGGACTAAGTAGCGGAGGTCGATCCTTTCGGCGCAGCAGCGGCGGATGTGGCTCGACGAAATCTCGATCGCAGCCATAGACAGAACCTCCCAGCGAATTTCCACGTCCAAAAGAGCCATTTGTTCGGCAACTCGTCGGCCCACAGCATTTGCCTGAACCTGCATCCTTTCTGCCCCGGAATCGATGGGTTTTCGACTCGGACAATCTCCCCACTCCGACACTCCCTCAATCTCGCCGCTTTCTGCTGTCTCTCGATCTCCCTGAGTCGGACGCGGGGCCACCAACCAGTCGCACAACCCGGCAAGTTCAACGCACCGGTGCCATTTGGGGAGAGTAAGGAGTGCGTCACTACCAATAATCCAGTACCAGCGATGATCGCCTGGATACAATTTTTGCAAATACAGCAGGGTGTCGATCGCAAAAGAACTGTCGGAGGGATTTGCCGACGGCGGCGAAAGTAGGAAGTCTGGGCAATCGCCGATCGCCAGAGCGAGCATTTCCCGCCGCTGCTCAAAACTTGCCAAATCCGGGCGCCACTTGTGAGGAGGAGAGCGATCCGGTACCCAAATGACTCGATCGAGATTAAATTGACTCGCAGCCGTCTCGGCCACCAACAGGTGCCCCCAGTGAACCGGGTCAAAAGTCCCCCCAAAAATCGCTATTTTCCCCATATTTCCCAAAAATTAGGATTAATACAGACTTTACCGAAATTTTATTTTTGTAGGCTTTGACCAGTTCTATAGTCCGATCGCGGATTAGTTCGTAGTGCGGACGACTGTCCGCTCCCAGACACCAGCATCACTTTTGTATATAAACCAAGTGAGAAACCTACTATAGCTCAGTCTGGGTAACATCGTGTCAGGTTAAGTTTCGGGAAAAAGGTACTTAGTATACTTAGCCCCAAAAATGGGTTTCAAGCCTCCCCCTTGTAGGGAGAGCGGACAAATTAATTTCCCTCGCAAAAAATATCAAAAGCGCGATCGGTCAACAGTCAACTGTTGAACGTACCAACAGATCAAAGACTAAAAAATGAGCGAAGTTGTGCCATACGTGGTAGTGTTTGTAAATCCTGATGGGTTTGACCCTCAATCTTCGTAAAAAGATTGTGGGGCTTTTGCTGCGGTATCCCAGCACAGCAGGCGAATAGAAATAGAAAGAATGCAGGACTGTGCAACCGCCCAAAATTAGTCAGCCGATCCTGGCCCCAAACCCCATTCTCTCTGACCTGCAATTTTCTCAGCTTTGTGACTGTTCCGGAAAACTACTCGGCACTAAGTCAAATAGGATACTAGACAAACCTCTCTACAAATCCCGAAATTTAGGGAAGCGCAGAGAATTGTGTACAAAAATGTCTAGCGAACTGTATCCTGAAAAAAACAATTCTTGATGTCAGGAACCTCAGCCTAAAGGCATGAGGCTTGTAAGATTCTTACGAGCCGTTCTGACGGGCCAAGCGTCTTAACTGACTACGTTTTTTGAGTCACGACACCCTGGGATGCGAAGCTAGTCCCCCGCCCTGTCATTTGCAGTTAAACAGTTTTAAGGTCACTGGAACGGTGCTGCAAGTCTAAAAAGCTCAGAAAACATTGACCGACAAGCTAACTTTACCCCGCAAGGGAGTTTTGGAGACAACCATATCTCCACGGATGGGCAACCATACCCCTCCTTCCCGAAAGGGAATATAAAGCCGTCCTATAAGGCTTGCCCTGAGCTTGCCGAAGGGACGGGGTTTCTAACCATTTTTTTGATGATATCGCGTGTTATTGGCGTGGCGTGGTGTGTGAGGAGCAAAGATGCCGAGTTCTGTTGATTTTAGCGGTAGACCATTTCATTTCATCGGCATTGGTGGGATAGGGATGTCAGCCATTGCCTACATTCTAGCTAAACGCAAGTTGCCCGTGTACGGCTCCGATATTAAATCGAGTCACATCACCGAGCGCTTGCAAGGAATGGGAGCTCACATTTTTTGGCGTCAAGACGCCAGCAATTTTGAAGTTTTTCAAACAGCCATCAACGGTAGCACTCCCGATCGCGGGACACCCGAAAAAATCGTATCCTCGACAGTCGCTGGTGCGGTAGGGACTTCCGTCGCGACAGCCGAAGCTCTCAAATTGAACGGCAACGGTTCGGGAACCCCAGCAAATGCGGGATTGCCTCAAGTAGTATGTTCGACGGCAATTCACCCGGCAAATGCCGAATATCGAGCTGCTCTAGATTTGGGCTGTCCGATTTTTCATCGATCGGATGTGTTGGCAGCGTTAATTCAAGATTACCAAAGTATCGCCGTAGCCGGGACTCACGGCAAAACTACTACTAGCAGCTTAATTGGCTTCATGCTGATGGCTGCAGGTCTAGATCCGACGATCGTAGTCGGAGGCGAGGTAAATGCCTGGGAAGGTAATGCCCGTGCCGGCGAAGGCCCCTACTTAGTTGCCGAGGCTGATGAATCCGACGGTTCTCTCGTCAAGCTGGTAGCAAAAATTGGCATAGTGACCAATGTGGAACTGGATCATCCAGACCATTACGAGACTCTCGATCAGGTGATAGACATATTTAAGGTGTTTGCCCAAAACTGTCAAACCTTGGTGGGCTGCATAGACGACAAAATCGTCAAAGACTGCCTCGCCCCCAATGTCAGCTACAGCTTGAATCCGGACAGCGGTGCTGACTACACGGTTTCGGGCGTGGAGTACGGTGCCGAAAGCACCAAGGCTGGTATTTGGGAGCGAGGAGCTTTCCTGGGAGAAATGCAGTTGAAGTTGCTGGGGACACACAATCTCAGCAATGCACTAGCGGCGGTAGCAGTGGGTCGATTGTTGGGGTTGGAGTTTTCGGCGATTGCCAAAGCGATTGCTGGCTTTGAAGGAGCTCGTCGCCGTTTTGAGGTGCGGGGTTTTCACAATGACATCTTGTTTGTGGACGACTACGCCCACCACCCGAGCGAAATTCTCGTCACCTTGGCGGCGGCTCGCTTGCGGATCGAAGGTAGCGAAAAAAATCCCAAATCCCGAAGAGTGGTTGCAATTTTTCAACCCCACCGTTACAGCCGGACTCTGACATTTTTGCCAGAATTTGCTCAATCTTTTGGGGATGCTGATTTGGTTGTGGCTTGCGATATTTATAGTGCTGGGGAACCAAATTTAGGAGAGATTAGTGGGCAGCAAGTTGCTGATTTGATTGCTAAAGAAGGCCGAGAGGTTGAGTTTGCGCCTTCCCTGGAGTCAGTCACTAAGTTTTTAACCCAAAATCTGCAACCGGGGGATTTGGCTCTGTTTTTGGGTGCTGGTAATCTGAATCAGATTATTCCAGAGGTTATGGCTTTTTATCAAGCAGCCGATCGCCCAGATTAGCTCGCGAACTGAGTAGAGTTGATCGACATTATGGCGTGGCACGTTGTGCCGAAACTTCTGTCGGGCGGCTCGCTCAAAGGGACACCATAAGTTAGCTAAATGAATTTTCAACCACGTCTTCGAGCGAAGGTATTTTTAAGGATTTTCAAGATGGTGACAATCTCGAATGACTCCTCTGTTAAGGACAATCGGCGAGTGTATTCTCCTATTTCTTTGCGGGGAACTGACTGTCAGATTAACTCCCAAGTTTCGCTTGCTGGCCAGACTTCTTTCCGAGTCGGCGGCCCGGCCCAGTGGTACGTCGCTCCCCGTAGCATGGAGGCTTTGCAAGCAAGTTTTGCCTGGGCACAGGATGAAGGGGTGCCGGTGACTCTGTTGGGTGCGGGTTCTAATTTGTTGGTGAGCGATCGGGGTTTGTCCGGTTTGGTCGTCGCCACTCGCTACCTCAAGCAAGTGCATTTCAATGCAGAAGCAGGTCAAGTTACGGCCGGGGCGGGGGAGTCAATTCCCCGCCTCGCTTGGTTGGCGGCTAAACGGGGCTGGAAAGGTCTAGAATGGGCAGTCGGTATACCGGGCACCGTGGGAGGGGCTGTGGTGATGAATGCAGGCGCTCACAGGGGCTGTACTGCTGATATTCTGGTCAATGCTCGCCTGCTATCCCCCTCCGGTAAGGTGGAAATTTTGACTCCCCAAGAGTTGGAGTACCGCTACCGGACTTCGGTGTTGCAAGGGGGCGATCGGCTGGTAACAGAAGCGACTTTCCAGTTACAGCCGGGATTCGACCGATCGCAAGTAATGGCAGAAACTAATGACCATTTCAGCCAGCGGCGAACAACTCAACCTTACCACTTACCGAGCTGTGGCTCAGTCTTCCGTAACCCCGGCCCCAAGACGGCAGGTTGGTTCATCGAACAAGCGGGACTGAAGGGATATCAGATCGGGGGCGCACAAGTAGCTCAGCGCCATGCTAATTTTATTCTTAACTGCGGGTCGGCAACGGCCAATGATATTTTTCAAGTGATCCGCCACGTTCAACAGCAAGTCGAGCAGCGGTGGTCGCTGTTGTTGGAGCCAGAAGTTAGAATACTGGGAGAGTTCCCTTTCTAAGGCATCATTGAAGTAAACGGAAACGGCAAACTGCCAGCCTACACACAATCAGAAACTAGCTATGACAAAATCAGGACAAGGATTTGGCTTCGGCCTCGGCAAAATGAAGGAACTGACTGAAGCTTTCAAAAAAGCTCAGCAGGTTCAAGAAGGAGCTAAAAAGCTCCAAGAAGAGTTGGATGTAATGGAAATTGAGGGAACTGCCGGCGGCGGCTTGGTCAAAGTTTTTCTCAGCGGCAACCAAGAACCTCGCCGGGTGGAAATTTCGCCGGATGCGATCGGTGAAGGTGCTGATGTGGTTTCTGAACTCGTCACGGTGGCGATGCTGGATGCTTACACTAAGTCTACGGCTACGATGCGGGAGAAAATGGAAGAACTCACCGGTGGACTAAATCTCCCCGGTTTCGGTTAATCATTAGTCAGTGGGCAGTTGACAGTTGACAGTTGACAGTTGACCAATCATCCTTCGACTTCGCTCCGGGCACTGCAACTGACAACTGATGTGAATTCCGGTTGCACCGGAATAATAGAGGACACGGCACTGCCGTGTCCCTACAATGTTATTTGGGGTAGGGACACGGCACTGCCGTATCCTAATTCCGGTTACTAATAATTCGGATGCAACCGGAAACAACAAACAACAAATAACAAACAACAAACAACAAATAACTAATAACTAATAACTAATAACTAATGACTAAATTATTGTTTGTCTGCCTCGGAAACATCTGCCGATCGCCCTCAGCAGAAAATATCATGAATCACTTAATCGAAAAAGCAGGTTTGGGCGATCGTATCACCTGCGATTCCGCCGGAACAGGCGGCTATCACATTGGTAGCGCCCCTGACAGCCGCATGGCATTGGCTGCGAGGAAGCAAGGAATTGAATTGTTAGGCGCAGCCCGCCAATTTCAAAGGAAAGATTTTGAAAATTTTGATTTTATTCTGGCGATGGATCGGGAAAATTATCGGAATATTCTTGCTCTCGACAAGGCGGGAAAATATCAAGATAAAGTGCGGTTGATGTGCGATTTTTGCCAGAAATACGACCTTAAAGAAGTGCCAGATCCTTACTACGGCGGCCCGGATGGATTCGATCGGGTAATTGATTTGCTGATGGACGCTTCGCAGGGCTTGTTGGAGTATGTTATGAGTCAGGAACAATTAAGAGTTGGAGGGCAAAAATCAATTTAAAACCGTGCCCTCTTCCGCCCGAATATTAGCAATGCTGTAGGTGGGACAACGGTGACAAAACTCGTCACTAGGGAGAGCATAGTTTTTCCAGCTCCCCCTCCCAAGATGATACTTGGTGACAAACAAAAAGTTAAGCTGGTCAATACAAAATGGGGAGAATTGATACTCAAAGCAGCAATTGGCAGCAAAATAGATGGATACCAAGGCATTAGCCAAGGTGTAGCAAACAAAAACAAAGTCAGAGTCGTCCATCCAATATCTGATACCAAATTAATTTCCGAGTCATTTTTGCGAAAGAATGTTTTAATTAACGTCACTGCATAGTAAACAATCCAGCTTAAATACGCAAAATATTTGAGGAATGATAGAATACTTTCCCTAGTTTCAACACTTATATTTGGCAAAAAATTTAGAAATAAATTGATCCCATGGTGAAAAGATCGAGCCGTCGCCCCGGTGGTTCCTGGATTTAAAAGACTTCTCCAAGCTGAAACTGTTGGCATAAATGTATAAGTTATCACCGCGATAATTAATAAAGAAAGCAAGACTGATGCTGCTAAATCTCTCCACCGACGCTGCTTGCAGAGGAAAGCAAAAACTAAGGGTAGCCAAATGATAGGTAAGGTTTTTATTAAAAAACCCACCCAAATTGCTAAAATTGCAAAAACATAACGTTGGTAATAAATACATCCTATTAAAACAATCAATGTATTAGCAAC
Source organism: Microcoleus sp. N9_A1 (assembly GCF_036701795.1). Taxonomy (NCBI): domain Bacteria; kingdom Bacillati; phylum Cyanobacteriota; class Cyanophyceae; order Oscillatoriales; family Microcoleaceae; genus Microcoleus; species Microcoleus sp. N9_A1. The sequence goes on along the minus strand of NZ_JAUBRI010000046.1, from coordinate 9,637 downwards.
TAAAACGTCAAGGTGAGCATTAGCTATTTGCTCGTTCAATAGCATGGGATTGACTAAATAAGCCATTGTTATGAGGTTACGGTTTTCAGCATTTGTTAGCAACCGCCAAATTAAGTAGGCATTGAGCGCGTGTACTAATACGCAGATTATTTTAAAAATATAAACTCCCAGTAAAGGGCTAATTGGTAAAGCAAGTGCTGATACCGAAAAAAAGAACAGAGAAACGGGGCCGTAGGTAGAAGTTTGCAACCAGTTGAGGAAGGGAGATACGTTAGAAACTAAGGTATCAGGATTATTAAGATAAGGATTAATTTTATGTAAGCTCATCGATCCGTAATGCAAGTACAAATAAATGTCGTTGCTTTGGGGATAAGCTATGAGGGCAAGGGCCAGAAAGGGGATTGCATACTTGCAAATGTCTGTAAAGCTCGAATTTGTGGTTTTTTTTTGAATAACCAAATAATATATGCAACTGTTGCTATCAAGTAGGAACCGTTAATTAGAAGTCTGATGACGCTGAAACCGCTGGTAGGGAAATCGTTATAGTTGTCTCCACCCTGTAAAACGCTGTAATATTTGGTGATTCCCATCGATGTCATGGCAATACAGAAAATTATGGAAGCTGCTAGGGCTACTGTATAGAGAAGTTTCTGATTTTTTGAGTAATTTTTGAGCATGAGGTGATTCGTGTTTGTGCAACAATTTCCGCTATTTTTTTTTGCTTGAGCCTTTGCGGTTATCTGACTAAATGGTGTTCCATCGCAAAGCGAACGAGTTCTGCTCGGTTGTTGCTGTCAGTTTTTCTGAACAAGCTGCTGACGTGCTTTTCGACAGTTCGATGACTGAGGTGGAGTGTGGAGCCTATTTGAATATTAGAAAGACCTTCTGTCAGCAAATCTAGCACTTGTCGCTCTCGCTGAGTCAAAGTCGGGGCATTTTGGCTGCCAGATGCACGCGCGGCGGAGCTATCCCGTAGGGAATCGCCCGTTTGTGACTTTTGAGTTGAAAAATCTGCTTCTGGCTGGCCATTGGCTCTGCTGCGTGCCTCTGTTGGCGTCGGTTCTGGTTTTGGGGAATGAGACGGTGCCTGAGCGATTAGAGCGTAGCGATCGAGCAAAGAGCGAATTACCGCCCCCAATTCCTGGAGTTCAAAAGGTTTAGCCAGATAATTGTCGCACCCCATCTGATAGCCGCGAATCCGTTCCTGCGTGCTCGTGCGTTCCGTCAAAAAAATCACCGGCAGCAAGCGGAAAGCGGGACGAGTCCGAACTCGCCGCACAAATTCGTAGCCATCCATCTCGGGCATTGTAATGTCGGTAACAATCAAGTGGGGCTGAAATTCATCTACCAAACCTAAAGCTTCTTTGCCGTTCTCAGCAGCGATTACAGAGTATCCGGTAATTTCTAGATAATCGGTAATTGACAAGCGAGTCGCGAAATCGTCGTCAGCAACCAGAATCGTTAATGGCATGGGGGAATTAAAAATTAAACATTAAAAGTGACTAATTTCACTTTTAATGTTTAATTCTACTGTTTAATTCTCTTGATAACTTGCAGTTAAAGTAGCCGGTTGCGCTAATTTTCCCTCCAAAGCTACGCCGCGCCCGTTGGCTGCCAAATGCCGCAGAGTTTTGTAAATTGTCTCGATTTGCTCTGGCTTTCCTGCTTTTTTGGCTATTTCTGCGACAGACAGAGGTTTTTGGGCGTCTTTGAGCACTTGCAGTACCCGTTGCTGCAAGTCCAATACAGCCGCGGCTGCTTTTTTGCCTGCTTCGACCCCTGGCTGGTGATACGCATTGACATTCACCAAGGAACCGTAAAAACCTACGGCTCTTTCGTAGAGGGCGATTAATGCTCCTACTGTCCGAGGGTTGACTTGGGGAATTGTGACAGTAATGGAATCTCGGTGATTTTCGTACAAAGCTTGTCGAGTTCCCTGCAACAAACCAGACAAATAATCTCCCGAAGTGACGCCGGTTTCTACTTCTGGGGAAATGCCTTGCCTGTCTTCCAAAACTTCGATAAATGTTAGGAAGAAATTCGGCACGCCGTCTCGCAGTTGCTGGACGTAGGCGTGTTGGTCGGTGCTGCCTTTGTTGCCGTAAACTGCGATTCCTTGATGAACTGTGTTGCCGTCTAAATCTTCCTGTTTGCCGATCGATTCCATGACTAATTGCTGCAAGTAGCGGCTGAACAATAGCAGTGAATCTTTATACGGCAAAACTACCATGTCTTTTTCGCCGCGTCCGTTGCAGGCAAAATACCAACTCATGGCTAAAAGGGCGGCGGGATTGTTTTTAATGTCGGGAATTCTGGTAGCTTCGTCCATGACTTTAGCGCCGTCGAGCATCGCCCGAATGTCGATGCCTTGCAAAGCTGCTGGCAAAAGTCCTACTGCTGAGAGTTCCGAAGTGCGTCCTCCCACCCAGTCCGACATCGGGAAGCTGCCAATCCAGCCTTCTCCTACGGCTATTTTGTCGAGTTGGCTGTCTGTGCCGGTGATGGCAACTGCCTGTTTGGCGAAGTCGAGTTTTTGGGCGGCGAAGGCTTTTTGAACTTCGATCATGCCGTTGCGGGGCTCGGGGGTACCCCCGGATTTGGAGATAGTAATTACTAGGGTGCTGGCGAGTTTGTCTTTGATTTTGTTAAGGATGCGATCGATCCCCGCCGGGTCAGTGTTGTCGATAAAATGAATTGCTAGGGGCGGAATGTCTGGGGATAAAGCTTCGGCGACAAATTGGGGGCCTAGGGCCGAACCACCGATGCCGATCGAAATTATGTCGGTAAATTGCGGAGCAAAGGGCGGTTTAATATCGCGGTTTTGAATTTTTTTGACAAATGTTTCGACTTGTGCTACTGCTTCGACTATTTCTTGTTTTAATTCTGGAGTGGGAGCTAAATCGGGGTTTCGCAGCCAGTAGTGGCCCACCATGCGGTTTTCGTCGGGATTGGCGATCGCACCTGATTCCAAAGCTGCCATATCTTTGAAAGCTTTGTCAAATTTGGGTTTTATTGTGGCGACGAAAGCGTCGTCGAATCCCATGCGACTGATATCGAGGTAAAGTCCCAATCCAGAGTGATAGTAAAGCCAGTCTTGATAGCGTTGCCAGAGTGCTGTGGCATCCATAGGAATTCTCTACAATTTTTTTAATGTTCGATCGGCGTCGTCAGGAATCCACCAATTGTAGTTTAAAACGATCTGATGTACGGCTTTTGCAGAATCCCAATAAATTTAAGCATTAGTCGTCTGAAGGCAGCCGGAACAGAAGGCAGTCAGAGCATTCGGCAGAATTAAACAAGAAAAATATGAGTTGCACAACACTCTTTGTAGGTAGATCGCCCATTAATGGCAACACCCCATAGATAGATCGAAGCGACACAGAGATTTAAGTGTAGTCGGGGTTGGGCTTTGGGCCATAATTTAACAATATTCAAATTCGGGCGATCGGGATCTGTAAAATAGGCATTGCAGTCAGGTTAAACTGACATCTTGCACGATTGTCAAGAACGGGCAAGATGCCCGTTCCACAAAGAATGAGTTTTCTTGTGGAACAGGCATCTTGCCTGTTCCTAAACAAGTAATTGAGAATGGTGCAAGATGTGAGGTTAAATATACTTTTAGCTGCCACTCAATAATCGGCAAAAAATATAATTAATAACTGTCAAGTATCGGAAGTGTAGTATAATATACAGATATTAAAATTAAAGTGCGATCGACTATGCTTACTTTATCTCCAGAATTAAAAGAAAGATTAGCAACTCCGCTCAAAATCGGCGATTTTGAAGTTAAAAGTCGCGTCCTGCAATCACCCTTATCCGGCGTTACCGATTTGGTATTTCGCCGCCTAGTGCGCCGCTATGCGCCGGATTCGATGATGTACACGGAAATGGTGAACGCTACGGGTTTGCACTACGTGAAGCAACTGCCGAGAATTATGGAAGTTGACCCGAACGAGCGCCCGATTAGCATTCAATTGTTTGACTGCCGCCCGGATTTCTTGGCAGAAGCGGCCCAGAAAGCAGTGGCAGAAGGAGCGGATACTGTTGATATTAATATGGGCTGTCCGGTTAACAAAATTACTAAAAACGGTGGCGGTTCTTCCCTGCTGCGAGACCCGGAAACGGCCGAGGCAATTGTGCGGGCAGTTGTGGAAGCGGTAGATGTTCCTGTCACAGTTAAAACTAGGATTGGTTGGACTGACAAAGAAATTAATATTTTGGAATTTGCGAAGCGGATGGAAGATGCGGGAGCAAAAATGATTACCGTGCACGGCCGGACTCGATCGCAAGGTTACACCGGCCCGGCAAAATGGGAGTGGATTCGCCGAGTGAAAGAAGTTTTATCGATTCCAGTTATTGCTAACGGGGATATTTTTTCTGTGGAAGCAGCGATGCGATGTCTGGAAGAAACCGGCGCCGATGGAGTGATGTGTTCGCGGGGAACTTTGGGCTATCCTTTTTTGGTGGGAGAGGTTGATTATTTCTTGAAAACTGGTGTGGAAAAGATAGCTCCGACACCAATTGAACGTCTCGAATGTGCTAAGGAACATTTGCGAGCTTTGTGGGAATATAAAGGTGAAAGCGGTGTTTGCCAAGCACGCAAGCACTTAACCTGGTATGCTAAGGGTTTCCCCGGCGCTGGGGAATTGCGGGGCGTGTTGGCTGTGGTAGAAACGGTTGAACAAGGTTGCGATTCGATCGATCGCGCGATCGAGCAATTGCCCGCATAAACCTTACCCGCAGATCTCAACTAGGGATTACAGAAACAAAACCCACCTCTGCGGGCTAAGATTTAAGACACAGTTAAAAATTTGTGGGTGGGGGAAAGCATGGACTCATTAAAAGGGCGAGATTTATTAAGTCTGGCAGATTTAAGCATTGACGAATTAAATTATTTGCTGGATCTAGCAGCCAGTTTAAAATCGGGAATGGTCAAGCTGAAACGCAATAAAGTTCTCGGCTTATTATTTTCCAAAGCTTCAACGCGAACGCGGGTAAGTTTTACGGTAGCAATGTATAAATTGGGAGGGCAAGTGATTGACCTCAATCCCAACGTTACACAAGTCAGCCGCGGCGAACCGTTGGTAGATACAGCCAGGGTTTTAGACAGGTATTTAGACATTTTGGCGATTCGGACTTTCGAGCAAAAGGATTTAGCAACTTTTGCCAACTATGCCAAAATTCCTGTAATTAATGCGCTGACAGATGACGAACACCCATGTCAAGTGCTAGCGGATTTACTGACAGTAAAAGAGTGTTTTGGCAAGCTAGAAGGATTGACACTGACTTATTTTGGCGACGGTAACAACATGGCAAATTCGCTGATGTTAGGCTGTGCAATGACCGGGATAAATGTCAGAATTGCTTGTCCTGAAGATTTCGGGCCGAATATTGAGATTGTGGCAAAAGCTAAGGCAATTGCTCAGGGAAAAACAGAAGTTACTGTAACTGCTCATGCGGAAGCTGCTGCTAAAAATGCTCAAGTGATTTATACTGATGTTTGGGCGAGTATGGGACAGGAAGAGGAAGCAAAAATCAGGATTCCTTTGTTTGAACCCTATCAGGTAAATGAACAATTGCTGAAGTTAGCAGATAAGAATGCAATTGTATTGCACTGTTTGCCTGCACACCGAGATGAAGAGATTACCGATGCAGTGATTGAAGGCAGTCAATCGCGCGTTTGGGATCAGGCAGAAAATCGGATGCACGCTCAGCAAGCTTTGCTCGCAAGCATTCTGGAAAGCGATTAGGAATAGGGAAAAGAAGAGAAGAATCGGCGGTTGAAAGAGAAAGCCATCTCTCTATCTCTTCTCTTTCTCTGCGCCAAGAGCGCCCTCTGCGGTTAATAAAAAAACCTAAGTCGGTGCGAAAAAAAACCAACTATATTAAAATAAGTAAATATAAAAAATATATCTACTAAGGTAACTCAATATATAGGCGCTCGATTAAGGTTCATACATCTTGTTATTGCCCACATATTGTTCAAAAATGAACCCAATTGAATAGGAGTGGCAACACATTAAAAAAGATGAAGAAGTAGGAAAAATGTTTGATGACGAGCTAAGCTGTTGTGCATCTAATTTGACAGTCAATTTTTCTACAATTATTGTGGAACTGGCCGGAGAACCCGGATCGGGATTCAATTTAAATGCGTAGCAGCTTAGAACACTTGCCTACGAAGTCATTCAGGGAGTGGAAACTAGAGGAGAAAGAGGAATCTACAGCACGAAACGGATAAAATTTAACTCCTATCACGACTCTTAATATTCAGTTACATACTTATAAAATTTCCCCGCCTACTTACTTAACACCAGTTCATGGGAAGGACGGATACAATTAGGCATAAACCTACGCAAAATGACCAGATGTACACAGACGTGCAGAGATTCTGTGATACAGATTCTAACCCTATAAACCCATGTTCATTCGTACTACGGCGCTCACTCCAGTAGAACTCAGGGCTGCGATCGTCCGGGAACCCTTGGTGGTTTCACCGGATACAACAGTGATGGATGCGATCGCCCAGATGAGTGGCGTGCGAGCTATCTGTGATGCCGCCAAAACTGTGGATGGACAACGGGATCAACTCCATCGAGAGGTACGGTCAAGCTGCGTATTGGTAATGGAAGACAGGCAGTTGCTCGGTATTTTGACAGAGCGGGACGTGGTGCTACTGAGTGCTCAGCAGCGTTCCTTAGCGAATTTGGCGATTCGGGAGGTGATGCTCCATCCAGTCGTCACCCTGCACGAGTCTGCCTTTACCGATTTATTTTTTGCTATTAGTTTGCTCCAGCAGTATCACATTCGCCATTTGCCCATCCTAGATGAGCACGATCGCCTCGTGGGGCTCGTGACTCATGAAAGTCTGCGGGAAACCTCTCGCCCTGTAGATCTCTTGCGGTTGCGGCTGGTGTCAGAGGTGATGACGAGTGAGGTCATTTGTGCCGCGCCTGATAGTTCCATGCTGGCGATCGCCCAACGGATGTCCAAGCACCGCGTCAGTTCCGTCATAATTCTAGAACCGGGCGATCGACCAGAACCGCTGCAAATTCCGGTGGGGATTCTGACCGAGCGGGATATTGTGCAATTTCAGGCATTGGGCTTGAACCTGGAAACCTGTACGGCACAGGCGGTAATGAGTACGCCGATTTTTGCCGTTAGACCCGACGATTCGCTCTGGACTGTGCAGCAGATGATGGAGCAGCGATCGATCGGGCGGTTGGCAGTGACGAGCGAGCAAGGGGAGTTATTGGGCATCGTCACCCAGACCAGTTTGCTGCAAGCCCTCAACCCGCTGGAACTCTACAAGCTGGCCCAGAAGTTGGAAGAGAAGGTGGTGCGCCTAGAGGCGGAGAAGATTCAACTGCTGGAAAATATCATAGAGGAGCAAGTTGAAGCCCGGACGATCGCCCTCAAAGCTAAGGCCGGGCGAGAAAAATTAGTCGCAGAGCTAGCTACGCAAATTCGCTCGTCCCTGAGCCTGCAAACGATTCTGGATACAACTGTAGAACAGGTAAGGCAAGTGCTGGGCTGCGATCGCGTCAATATTTGGCAGTTTGAAGCCGACTGGCAAACCATTGCTGTAGCAGAATCCACCAACTCGCCCCTGTCTCTGGTGGGCGAACGGATCGAGGACACCTGGTTTAAGCAAGACCAGGCTGAGATGTATCGCCTGGGGCGGATTCACGTTGTGCCGGATATCTACACGACCAAAATGTCAGACTGTCACCGGAAACTGCTGATCCGCTTCCAAACGCGAGCCAAAATTTTAGTACCTCTTCTGTGTGGCGATAAACTGTGGGGCTTGCTTAATGCCAGCGAAAGCCAACACGCCCGCGAGTGGCAACCGGAAGAAATCGAACTGGTGCAAGCCTTATCAGTGCATCTAGCGATCGCCCTTCAGCAAGCCACCACCCACCAAAAATTGCAGGAAGAACTGACGGAACGAAAGCAAGCCGAAGCCCGCCTGCGAGAGAGCGAACAACGCTATGCTACTCTTGCGGCTGCGGCTCCAGTGGGGATTTTTCGCACCGACCCTGCGGGGCTATGCACATATATCAACGATCGCTACTTTCAGCTCACCGGATTCACGCCAGAATCTGCCATTGGGAAGGGATGGCAACAAGCGCTACACCCCGACGATCGCGATTGGGTCATCGCCGAATGGGAGCAATTCATCCAAGACCAACAGCCTTTTCAGCTCGAATATCGCTTTCAAAGTCCCGACGGTGTGGTGACGTCGATCTATGGGCAGTCCGTCGCTGAACAGGATGCCAATGGGCAAATAGTCGGCTATTTGGGCACAGTTACAGATATTACCGATCGCAAACAAGCTGAAGCCCACCTGCAAGAGAGCGAAGAACGCTACGCCACCTTAGTGGAAGCGTCTCCAGTGGGGATTTTTCGCACCGATGCTGCGGGCAACTGCATCTATGTTAACGATCGCTGGTGTCAAATTAGCGGACTCACCCCAACAAGCGCCTTCGGAGACGGATGGCGAGAAGGGCTACACCCCGACGATCGCGTCGCGATCGCCACCGAATGGCAGCAATCTATCGAAGAAAATCGTCCCTTCCAGCTCGAATACCGCTTTCAACGTCCCGACGGTGGGGTGACTTGGGTCTATGGGCAGTCTGTTGCCGAACTCGATACAGAGGGGCAAGCCATCGGCTATGTAGGCACTGTTACAGATATTAGCGATCGCAAGCAAACAGAAGTCGCCCTGTCTCAACTGGCAGCTATTGTCGAGTCGTCTGCCGAGGCCATCATCAGTAAAACTTTAGATGGCGCGATCGTTAGCTGGAACGCAGGGGCAGAAAAACTATTTGGTTATCAGGCTCAGGAAGTCATCGGTCAATCGATACTCCTACTGAGGCCCACTGAACTCAGGAATGAAGAATCATCCATTCTGGAAAAAATTCAGCAAGGAGAAGCCGTTACTCATTATGAAACTGTGCGACAAAACAAAGATGGAAAGTTAATGGATATTTCGTTTACGGTTTCTCCTATTAAAGATGGGACTGGAAAGATCGTTGGCGCATCAAAAATTGCTCGGGATATTAGCGATCGCAAACAAGCCGAAGCGGCCCTGATCGAAAGCGAAGCCCAAAGCCGAGCCATATTAGCAGCAATTCCAGACTTCATGTTTCGCGTGGGTGCCGATGGTATTTATCGGGGGGGCGTAACCGCCAAGCGTGAGATCGACATTCTCCCCACAGATTTCGATAATGCTGGTTTGGCGATGGTGGATGTTTTGCCAGCAGAGATTGCAACCCGACATCTACACCACCTAGAACAAGCCTTACGCACAGGAGAACTGCAAATTTATGAACAACAGGTGCAGATAGGCGATCGCCTGCAAGATGAAGAGGTCAGAGTTGTCAAAAGCAGCGAAGATGAAGCCCTGTTTATGATTAGAGACATTAGCGATCGCAAACAGGCCGAGCGACAACTGTACCAACTCAACCAACATCTAGAAGCAAAAGTCGCAGAACGCACCCAAGAGCTTTGGCAAGTCAACAGCCTGCAACGCGCTATCCTCGATGGTGCTGATTATTCCATCATAAAAATTCATACGGGATGCGGGAAACTCAGCGGCTTTAGCCCTGAGAGGTAAGCGACACGGGGGACTTCAGTC